>CAYSIH010000164.1:0-4163 GCA_964431005.1 uncultured Sphaerochaeta sp.
ACGCCTGATCATACCAATAGGGTATTGGGTTCTAAAAACAGCGAGCGAACAATGTAAAGATTGGCAGAGAAAGGGCTTGAGCCCAATCACTATGGCGGTAAATTTTTCTGTCCATCAACTCAATCATACCAAAATTGTCGAACAGATAGAAAATGTTCTAGAAAAAACCTCGTTACCGCCCAAATATCTGGAAGTTGAAATCACTGAAAGTTCAACTATGGATATTACGGATGCAACAAGGACTAAATTGCAAAGGATTAAAGATTTGGGAATCACTTTGTCAATTGATGATTTCGGAAAAGAGTATTCGTCTTTGAATCGGCTGAAGGAATTGCCTTTTGATAAGATTAAGCTGGACATGTCTTTTGTAAATGGTATTGGCAAGTGCACCAAAGATGAGGCTATCATTAAGGCTATCCTTTTGCTTGCATCTGAACTCAAACTGAAAACCATAGCAGAGGGTGTTGAAACAAAAGAACAAGTGACCTTTCTGAACAGAGCCAAGTGCATGCAGTTGCAAGGGTACTATTTTTACAAGCCAATGCCAGCTCATGAGCTGGAACAGCTATTGGCCAATACAGCCTATACCCCTTGCTGTTAAGCTTCGGAAGAAAGGAAGAAGAACAATAAGGTACCAGAAAGCCTCGATCTGGCGTTACTGAAATAGGTTTTTACTCACTTCCTTACCTGAGGAGAATTCTGCTTCGTAGACAAGCTGTCCCAACTTGTCATACCGCTGCCAGATCCCATGCTTTACTCCAACCTTGAAATGCCCTACTTCTGAAACCATTCCGTTCTCTGTATAGAATGTCCACTTTCCATCCATCATTTGATTCCCAACTACGGGGCCTGTAGACTTTACCATTCCAGTCTTGAAGTAATACGTGAGGATATCTCCCCTCTGAGACGAGATGGGTTGCCCATTTGGATATGTCTGTTCTCTCTGCATAGCACTACTTCCTTTTGATCTGAAAAGGATAATTTCCTTCTCCAACAACAACATTGTACCATGGGCCTTTGATGCAAACCATCATACGACATGGGTACTTTATGCATACTCAAATGATTGGTCTTTCTTTGAGTAAAAAGACTATCATCATCTCCAGGACCCAAGATTTAGTAGAGGTTCCCTAGATGCTTACTGGCTGTGACCGTGTTCTTTTTAAGCAGATATCCTTGGGCATGCCGGCCACGTTCACTTGATGGTTTGCTAGACTATTGTATTTTCTTGTCGGTAATTCTTGTTACATTCTAGTCTGTTGCTTGTGGTATACTGAAACGCAGGAGGAGAGATCACTCATGGAATATCAGGATAAGGACCTCTTGGATTTTTGTAAGCAACTTGTTGGTATTGAAGGGGTCTCCGGATCTGAAGGTCAGGTCGCTGCCTGTCTGGAAAAAGAGATGCTCCGGGTAGGATTTGATTCTGTTACCCATGATACCTATGGCAACGTCATAGGTATGGTACAAGGAGACCTCCCGGGGAACCTTATGTTTGAAGGACATATGGATACGGTGGATATCCAAGATAGATCCTTGTGGAAATATGATCCCTTGGGCAGTGATTTCATTGGGGGAAGACTCTATGGAAGAGGCACCACCGATATGCGCTGTGCACTGGGTGCGATGGTCCATGCCGTTGGATCACTTGCTAAAGAGGACAGAAGCAACCTTGCAAACCTTTTTGTAGTGGGGGTGGTCCAGGAAGAAATTTTTGAAGGTATTGGGTTTGGCAAGGTGCTCGATCAGTATCCCCCTGATGCAGTAGTCCTTGGTGAAGCATCAGAATTACACCTCATGCTTGGGCAGAAAGGTCGGTGTGAACTCAAGATAGAGACCTTTGGGAAAAATGCACACTCTGCCCATCCTGAAAAAGGGAAGAATGCCATTGAAGCGATGACCAAAGTCCTTACCAGGGTCTTTCAAATCCCCTTTCACAAAAGCCCTCTCCTAGGGGAAGGTATCATGGTGGTAACTGACATTATCTCCCACCCCTACCCAGGCAGTTCAGTCATACCCGACCACTGCCAGATCACCATAGACAGAAGAACCCTTGAAGGCGAGACCCAAGCTTCTGTACTGTCGGAAATGCAAAAGGCCTTGGCCTTTGATTTTCCTCTGTGCAAAAGTTGGGAAAGCAGCGGTGAAGAAACAGAAATTACGGATAGTGGGTTTTCCGTATCCATACCAACGGCAACCGCTCCCTGTTATACAGGAGAGCTCTTGGGTGGACAACGCTTTTTCCCTGCATGGATGATCTGTGAGGACTCTTGCCTCGCTGGTTTTGCCTTGGAGGCCATGAAACGCTCTGGCCTACCCTTACAGACTGGCTACTACCCCTTCTGCACCGATGGAAGTGAAAGCGCCGGCAACAGAAATATCCCGACCGTTGGGTTTGGCCCTTCTTCACCCTCACTAGCCCATGTAATAGATGAGTATGTCGAGTTTGACCAGGTAGTTGTTGCCAGAAACGTGTATAGGGAGTTGGCCAAAGCCTTTAGGGTGAAGTGATGCATCCTATCCATTTGGGATAGCTTGTGAATAGGCTGTTGCGTCTTGATGGTGCTTGCACCTTTTTTCATAGGATACAGGTGGATGTGCTGACCAAAATATCATGCACATACCTTAGATCATCAGTGATGTGATACCAAAGGCAGAATGAACATCCTTCAAGCTAGATGTACTTTAGCCTTGCAGACCAACCGAAGGTCTTCCATTCCCCTCATCGTCATGATTCTCCTTGTTTGCTGAACGTCATGGTGTTTATTCTCTTGTTTTGGGTTCTTCCATTGACAACGATACAGAGGAACTATACTAATAAAAGAGAGGTTGTAAAGGATACTTATGTACAATACTGACATTCTGACCCTACAGGAGGTTGCTGATTACCTCAAGATCGTCCCCAAGACGATCATGCGGATGATAGTTCGCAATGAGATACCCGGCACGAAGGTAGATGGCCAGTGGCGATTCAAGAAAAGCGAAATTGATTTGTGGCTTACCTCTAAGCTAAACGTATCTGAAGAACTCGAGTTTCCCCTTCACATGGATGCTCCGGGAACTGTTTTGCAACTCACTCAGCTGCTTAAGAAACCCTTCATGCTTTTTGACTTGCAAACATCGGGTGTAGAGGACACCCTTTGGGCACTGACAGCCCCTTTGCAAACTAAGGGCTACACCTCCGATAGGAAAGCTCTGGTACAGCAGTTACTCTCACGTGAGGAGACGGTCACTACAGCCTTTGGTGAAGGAACGGCGTTTCCACACTTACGGGATATCCAGAAGGTCCCCGCAGGATTACCTCCTATTATCATGGGCATAAGCAAGAAAGGTATCGCCTTTGGCAATCAAGATGGCGAGCTAACCCACATATTCTTTTTGCTTCTTATCCCCAACAAGATGATGCATCTGCACATATTGTCAAGACTTGCAAGATTCTCTCTGAAAAAGGGTGTGAAGGAAAGATTGATAACAGCCTCAAACCCAATTGAAATTATCCTAATGCTGCTTGAAGATGATTATGAGACTATGCCCCAACCGGCTCCCTAAGTGCATTTTCTCTGCACAGAGCCAAATCGGCTGACTTCACGAAACAGAAGATCCTGCAGGAATTTGCTACTGCTGAGTACCCTATGAAAACAAACAAAAAGAACCATTTTACATGACAGAATCAAAGTTTGAGCACATCGATAAGTTTGCCATAGGCTTCCCCACCGCCTGAGGGCACTGTCTTACACTTATGCAAGAAGCCCGTATTCTTCACCACAGAAGGGAGAATACAGGGTATTTTACCAGATTTAGCCATATTGAACTTGTAATTAACCCATTCAAGTAAAATACTTTTACCATATGAAAGATACTGAGATTCTAGACATACGAAGTCTTCTCCTTCGATGGTTGCAACCCTCTATCCTTGTGCTATCCCTCATCGTCTTTATCCTATTGCTACGCACTAACCTGCCAGGATCCTATGAAAGGCGAGCCTACTCCCTTCTGATAGGGACTCTGGTCATCATCGATGGTGTTGCCTTTTACGCCACGATGAAACAGAACTACCGGCTCTCCTCACTGCTGACAGTCTCCCTCTCCATTATTGGATCATGGGGAGCTATAGTCATTGATTCCCGCTATGGCATTAAGGGGTTTTTCCCCTTGATATACGT
>CAYSIH010000165.1:0-4151 GCA_964431005.1 uncultured Sphaerochaeta sp.
ATTGAAGTGTTATTCCAACCCTCACTTGAACTGAAGGCACTAGAAGTCCTGAAAATGCTTTCACAGGAACGAGTAATAATTGCAGCCTTTCCCGGTAAAGTTGTGGGAGGCTCCCTTGTATATGGGGAAGCTTTCCACCCTGAATATAAGATGATTCCGCAATACGAAGTCAAGGACCTTGTAATCTTTGATCTAAATGGAGAGTAGATATGAAATATAGTGAGTTATTCCAGTTTGAACCGATTACTTCTGTCATCCAATTAACCAAAACAGGAGAAGCTTCTATTGCAAAAGATTTGGTGCATTCGTTTGTTGTCTCCAAAGACATGGAAGATCTCTTCAGCGAAAGAATCCTCCCTCATCTCCAGTTTGAAAAATATAACGACAACAAAGCTCTTATGATAGTTGGTAACTATGGTACTGGTAAGTCTCACATGATGAGCGTAATCGCTTCGATCGCTGAAGATGCCAGGTATGTTGCAGATTTGCAATACCAAAACCTTCAAGATCAAATGGGATGTATAGGCGGGAAATTCAAAGTTCTTAGGCTTGAGATTGGTGGTGTTGCCACATCCTTGGAACAGATTATCTTGCGCAATGAAATTGAACCTTTCTTGTCTAAGCTAGGAGTTTCTTATCAGTTTCCTGCCTCTGACAGTATTAGTTCTTTCAAGCCTGGTTTTGAGAAAATGATGGAGGCCTTTGCTGAAAAGTATCCCAATACAGGTTTGCTCTTGGTAATCGATGAGATGCTTGAATTCCTGGAATCCAAAGAACAGACTGTTCTTATTCGGGATTTGGGATTTTTGCGACAAATGGCAGAATTCTGTCAATACTCAAAATTCCGTGTGGTATTCGGTGTACAGGAATCAATTTTTGACAACCCGAAGTTCAAGTTTGTCTCCAGCTATATCGGTAAAATCAAAGATAGGACAGATATTATCGCTATTCAGAAAAGTGATATTAAGTTTGTTGTTGAAGCAAGACTTCTAAAAAAGAACTCCTCACAGAAAGCGGCTATCCGCACCTACCTTGAAAAATTCAAGCCCTACTATAATAGTCTCTCCGAATCCTTTGAGGATTTTGTTGCTTTGTTCCCTGTACATCCAGCCTTCTTGGAGTCCTTCTCAAGAATGGTCGCAATTGAGAAACGCGAAGTCCTTAAAACAATCTCAAATGAACTTATAGAACTGAAAGATAAGAACTTGCCTGAGGATGAATTGGATTTGATCACTATCGATAAGTATTGGCCGAAGCTCAATGCTACGGTCAATGTGTTCGAAGGAATGAAGGAAGTGAAGGATTGCTATGGTGTTCTCAGCAGTAAAATACCTACCATCCGCCAGAAGCCTTATCGGGACATGGCTCAGAGAATTATCAACGGCCTTTGCATACAAAGGATGGAAGATACCGATGTTTCCCGTCCCATTGGATTAACCGCAACTGAGATGAGGGATACCCTCTGTCTCTTTGAGAAAGGGATTGCCGAGCTTGGTTCTAAGGACTTGGACAGTGATCTGCTGACACACATAGAGACTACGCTAAGGGAGTTGATGAAAGCTGTAAACGGGCAGTTCATATCTCGGAACCAGGAAGGCCAATACTATATTGATATCCGAAAAACCGTAGATTTTGACCAAATTATAGAGAGCAAGGCCCAAACCCTAGGCCAGGATCAACTCGACCAGTATTATTTTGAGCTGTTAAAGCAAATGCTTGAAGTTAAAGATGACTTGTCCTTTATGAGTACCTCTAAGATTTGGAATTATGAATTACAATGGCTTTCTCATAAGATGTTCAGGAATGGGTGGCTGTTTTTTGGTATTCCCAATGAGCGTCCAACAGCGGTACCGGAAAAGGATTTCTATCTCTTCTTCATTCCTCCCATGGCCTCGCCCAAGTATCAGGATCAAAAAAATAGTGATGAACTAATACTCAAGCTTGAGAAGAAAGATGAAACCTTCATTGAATCACTAAAGCTATATGCTGCTACCTCAGAACTGGCATCCCTCTCAAGTGCTGTGCAAAAGGCCACCTATCAGAATAAAGCCGACGGTTATGGAAGAATCCTGTATAGGTGGTTTTTGGAGAATCTTCTTGATTGCTTCTCCCTGACATATAGAGGAACAACGAAATTATTGAAGAGTTGGATGGTGGGAACTTCAATTAGGTCTCTAACAGGGCTAGCTCCCAATGCTACCCTTAATTTCAAAGATACCTTGGATGTCGTGGCAGGGTATTGTTTGCAGGAAGAGTTTCAACAACAAGCGACAGAATATCCTTCCTTCTCCGTGATCTTGACCTCCCAAAACTTTTCAAGCGCACTGCAAGAAACTTTTAGGTATTTGTTGACCAAACAAGGATCAAACAATTTGCCGATTGCAATTCTCAATGGACTGGAGTTGATGGACAATTCCTATGTGACGCCGAGGAACTCCCGCTATGCCCAATGGATACTGGCCAAGCTACAGGAAAAACCAGTTGGAGTAGTACTGAGGCGTAATGAATTGCTTAGTCAAATCCATGGAGAGGAGTACTTAGCCAATCAAGCCTATCGATTGGAAAGAGGTTTCGTTGCCTTGCTTTTGGTTTCTTTGGTTGCTTCCGGAGATATTGTTCTGACTCTTCGAACTAAGAAATATGATGCGTCAAATCTGAAGGACCTCATCAGTGAGAAACCGGATACCGTTGCAGATTTTGACCAGATCGATAGACCTAAGGATTGGAACCCTGCATTCTTGAAAGCTTTCGTGAAGCTGTTTGATCTTCCTGAGGGTAATGCGAACCTGATTCAGCAAGGCAAGGATTCGACCATCACCGATATTCAAGCAAAGCTTGTAAAGATGTTGAATGCTTTGGCACAGGAGGAGTACGAGTACCGAGAAGGACTCCTGTTCTGGGGGGAGCCTTTGGTTTCAGAGAACATTCCTGTCCAGGATATCTCTCAATTTATATCGGATCTGAAGGTTGATCTTGAAAAATTGAAGGTTTTCAATACTACAGGGAAGCTAAAAACCCCGAATCTGACCGTTGATAAACTGGAAGCCCTGCTGGTTAGGCTCGATCAGGAGAAAGAGCTGGTAAAATATGCAGAAGCATTAAACAAATTATCTGCTGCTAAAGGTTGGTTTGATTCAGCGAAGAGTACTTTGCCGGAGCAGTCTGATTGGATAACAAAATACCAGAAGCTTGTGGAGGAAGCGAAGAAAGTTGTGCAGAGTTACGATATCCATAAAGTAGAGAATATCGAACCCTCTTTCCTTTCCTTGAAGAAGGAATACATCCAATTATACGGTAAGCTTCATGCCAAAGCCCGACTATCAGGGAATGATCAAGTACGGTTAAATTCCTTGCTCAAAAGTGATCTGGTTTCTGCTCTGTCAAAGCTGCAGCAAATTTCGCTTTTGCCTCGATCAGTATTCGAAAAATCGAGGGAAGATCTCTTATCCATCAAGCCGTGCCCAGCCTTGCGAGATAAAGATTTGGAACAGAATCCAATTTGTCCTCATTGTTCTTATAATCCTCATTTTGAAGGACCGTATGATGCTTCTACAAAGTTGGATCAGATTGAAGCGTCTTTGGCGCTGTTACAGGAAAACTGGGTAAAAACCCTAGTGGAACACCTTGAAGATCCGATGAATCAGGAAACCATCCAACTGATGGGAGAGTATGATCAACAGCAAATTGCTGATTTCTTGAAGGAACGTGAGCTGCCTAAGCCGTTGAATGATACTTTTATTGCTGTGCTCAATGGAGCCTTGTCTGGATTGGTCAAAAAAGAGATTTCAAGGGACGAGCTGACTGATTGTTTATTAGGTGAGGGGAAACCAGTATCCTTGCAAGAACTGCGAGAGAATTTTGAAAAATTCTTGGTTGAATTGATGAGGGGAGAAGACCCCGATAAGATTAGAGTAATTTTAGGATAGGGAGCTGATAATGGCTGAGAATAATATTGACTACAACTATAGATCAAACCAAGACCTTTTTGAGGTAGACAGGAGACAGGAACCGGTAACCTGTTTGGGTAGGGAGTTTTCTTCTGAAGAAGAAAGAAGAGCGTATTTTATTGAAGAGTTAAGAAAGAAACTGGAGGACGCAGATTTCAGAGCTATTGAGGGATTCCCCATTGGTGAAGATGAGGCCATTCTTGA
>CAYSIH010000166.1:0-4149 GCA_964431005.1 uncultured Sphaerochaeta sp.
GCCAAACAAGAAATCCGAGCCTTTTCACCGGGTTTTGCTTGTCCAACTCTGATGTTTCTCAAAACGGGAGGTGAGGTATGAGTGGGTATGTCTGGTATGAAAATGGCCGATGACAAAAAGTCACCGGCCATGGGTTTTGTTAGGTTCGGAGCTTGGTAATTTCCTCCATCCCTTTGAGCAGCAGATTGATGTCCATCGAGCTCATCCTGAGTGTGAGCCCTTGTGGAATCCATTTCCGCATGAGAGTCTCCGCAGCATGGAAGCCAAAGATCTTGCCATGCTTCTTTGCTGCATCAGCGACCTTTTGAATAGCCTCATCCATCAAAGGATGGTTGAACTGGCCACTCACTTCCAAGGAGTTTGAAAGGTCTGCAGGTCCGATGAGCAATGCATCAATACCCTCAACAGCGGCAATTGCATCAATATTGTCAATTGCTTCTGAGAGTTCGATCTGGGCAATGGTTAGGATCTTGGGGTTTTCTTCCTGCATGAAAGATATGGAATTACCCCCCTCATCATGGTACTCGGTATGGGCTCCATTTCCCCCGAGCCCTCGTACGCCGACTGGAGCATACTTCGCCCATCCCGCGAAAAGCTTGGCATCCTCGGCATTTCTGATCATCGGGACCATGATGCCCGTAACTCCGCAATCGAGAGCTCGTGAAATATTTCCCTTGGAAAGCTCAGGGACACGCACGTAACAGTCTATTCCCTTCGCCCTGGCAAGGGATGCCGCATCTGCGATCGTCTCAAAGGTATATGCCCCATGTTCCATATCAAACATGAGAAAATCAAGTCCTGCATTTGCAGCTACGAGGACAATGGCGGGATTCCTGACCATACGGATCATTGTCCCTACCACTGCTTCATTGTTTCGTAATTCTTTAGTTGCCATATCTATATCCTTCGCGTTATACGCTGATTAAAGTTTTTGTTTCGATCTTATCAGTCTTTGGTCATATAATCGGCATACCGTTTGATGCCCCAGACAGTGAGCAAACACTATTCTGGTCTTTCATATTTGACCGGATTTCTTCTCCTATACTGCATCCTATGACGTTTGCTTGTTCTTTTTTGCCTGTCTGACCATCTTTACTGCAGAGGCAAGTACTACAAGGATAGTAATGGTAAGGATCACACCAGAAATGGGCTCTGTGAAGAAGGGAAGAAAGCTTCCTTGGCTTCTCATAAGACCCCTGCGAAGCTCTGTTTCAATGATGGGCCCGAGTATAAACCCTAATAAAAGTGGTGTTGATGGTATCTCAAACTTTTTCATGACGAAGCCGAGGATACCAAAGAAAAGCATGGTCCAGACATCGAACATCCTGTTGTTCAATCCATAGGAACCTATCACACATAGGGTGATCACTATGGGAAGCAGTATGTATTTGGGAACAGCCAGAACTTTTACGAACAAACGCATACCCCCGAATTCAGCGAAAATCATAAAGATGTTTGCTAAAACAAGGGCTGTGAAGATTCCATATACCAATACTCCGTTATTTTCAAACAACAGCGGTCCTGGGGTTATCCCGTGTACCATAAAGCCTGCAAGGAGTATGGCTGTTGTATTGTCGCCTGGAATACCCAGTGTCATCAGGGGAACCAGTGCCCCTCCTGTTGAGGCGTTGTTTGAAGTCTCAGAGGCCACTATGCCATCAATGACACCTGTTCCAAACTTCTCAGGGTATTTGGACTGGTTTTTCGCAACCCCATACGAGATAACACTACAAATGGCTCCACCCAGTCCGGGTAGGATGCCAACACCTGTTCCTATGACTGCAGATCGCAGGAAGTTCCACTTTTGGGAGAGGAACTCTTTCATGGAGAAGCCAAATCCCTTGATGGAGTATGCAATCGGGTTGACCTTTACCGCTTCGCTCTGAGATTCCTCAAACAGCTGTGCAACGGCAAAAAGACCGATAAGGGCGGGCAGGAGGCTCAGTCCACCATTGAGTTCCTTGAACCCAAAGGTGAACCGTGGGAATGCTGTGATGGGTGCCATGCCTATAAAGGTAAAGGAGAACCCGATCAGGGCACTGATCAGCCCTTTCACAAAGGATTTTCCAGTCATTGTTGATACCAAGGTGAGGCTGAAAACCCCGATGGAGAAGTATTCGAACGATGCGAAATTCAGTGCGACGCCCGCAAGCCAAGGCGAGACAAAAAAGAGGACGATAAGGCTAAAAATACCTCCAAGGAATGAGAATACGATTCCAACTCCCAGAGCCTTTCCTGCCTGACCCTGTTGGGCCAGCGGGAAGCCATCAAAACAGGTGGAGATGGATGCAGGGGTTCCTGGTATGTTCAGCAGGACTGCTGAAATGAGTCCTCCCGAGGTTCCTCCAATGTACAGGCCCATAAGAAGCGAGAGGCCTTGTACCGGCTCCATGCTGAATGTTATTGGGAGGAACAAGGCGACTCCCATGGTGACAGTAATTCCCGGTATGGATCCAAAAAGGATTCCCAGTACCGTTCCTCCAAAAATCAATGATATCGTTTTGACCGTCAATACGGACACAATTCCTTCAAGTATCATAGCTAGGTTACTCCTGGTAAGTTATGCAAATATTCCGGTAGGCATCATGATACCGAAGACACGGACAAACAGAAGGTATGTTGTCAGTGAACTGATTACAGCGATGATAGCGTACAGGATATATCTTTTTTGTGATCGTGGTTTCAAAATGAGAGTTTGGGTAAAAATGTACAATGCTGAGCAAACTATATAGCCTAATGTTTCGATCAGTGCCAGATAGACTATAAAGAGCCCCATAGAATATAGGACGGAATAGTTCTTTTTACTGCTGCTTGTGCTCTCTGATGGTTCAGTGGTGGTAGCAACAGCTCTTGGTACCTTAATTGCCTGGACGGTGAGTATTGCTCCCAAGATGACAAATCCTATGCTGGCAAGACGGGGAAAAAAAGTTGCACCCACCCCTACTGCTGCGAAATCTCTAATACCGAAACTGGCTGCATAGATTGCTGCACCCAAAGCGATAGTAAAGATGCCCATTCCAAAGTTTTTTTTGTTCATACTGTCTTCCTCAATAGCAAAAGGTTGCAAGGTATGAAGACACACCTTGCAACCTTTTGGATTCGCTCAGAACTTACTTCGAACTTCCAGTGAACAGATCCTTATACTGTGCAAAATATGCATAGGTTTTTTCAGCATGCTTGGTAGCGGTTGCCGGATCCATATAGGTTGGTGTGACAAAGTACTTTGCTGCGTCCGCCTGATACTCAGGATTTTCAACAACACGCTTCATAGCGGCTGAGAACTTGTCTACGATTGCTTTGGGAGTTCCCTTGGGCATGGCATAGAAGAAGAACTTGTTGAATTCAAGAGGCAGACCCTGCTCTGTTGTGGTAGGGACATCGGGGAAGAGGGGGTTGCGCTCATCAGCGGTCAGACCGAGAACTACAAAGTCACCTGATGTGAAATAGTCCATGGTAAGGCCGTACTGGGTGTTGATAACCTGGGTTTTTCGACCTTTTAGGGCAACAGTCTTTGCCGCGTTACCGCCGACATCAACAAGGTTGAGCTTAATGCCTGCAACTTCTTGCAAGACAATGCCTACGAGGTGGGGGTAGCCGCCGGTCATCATACCAAACTCAACAGCGTTGGGGTTTGCTTTTGCATAGGCCACAAATTCAGGAATTGTCTTAAAGGGCATTCCAGGGTGGGTTGCAAGGACGGTGGTGTTATCAAGGATACCGATACCTGCCATTTCAAAAGCTTCCAAACCATAGTCGACCAGACCTGCAATCTTGGGAATCATTGCCTCACCATGGAAGAATAGGGCAGTGTATCCGTCAGCCTTGGAATCGAGGACCCTTTGCATACCAATGGTTCCACCGCCACCAGAAACGTTTACGATGGCCATGGATTTGCCAAGTTCCTTTTCCATATACTTGGAAAAAAGTCTTGCGTTGAGGTCAGTGTCTCCACCGGCACCAACTGGCACGATTACTTGGATGGGCTTAGTTGGATAGGCTGCGCTCATGTCTGCCTCAGGGGCTTTTTCAGGTGCGCCTGCAGCAAAAAGAGTCATGCTTGTAAAGAGTAACGTGATTACTAGAACATTTTTCAAGAAACTTTTCATTGTCTCTCTCCTTCATTTTTCAAGCCAATGGCTTTTTGTTTAC
>CAYSIH010000167.1:0-4147 GCA_964431005.1 uncultured Sphaerochaeta sp.
TCTTCGCTGCTGGCAAGCTCCATATAGGCTTGGTAGTCCTTTTCCCTATAGGGGTTGAGACAGGCCTCAACACTGTTGATGGTCCTGTACTCCTCAACTGTCTTGCCACCCTGTATTCCCTTGAGAACTGTGGTATAGAGCCCTTTCTGCTCGTTGATCATATCGCTTAGGCCATGCTCTATGGGTTGGACGATTACAACGTTGCCGTTGAAATCACTCTTTTCGTTGAGAATATCTATTTTCCAATCTGCAAAGGCCCTAAGGAAGTTACCTTCCCCATATTGTAGGACGCGAACAGGTCTCTTTACTGGTTTTTTGACGGATGTGATTGCTTGCATGGCTTACTCCTTAATGTACGGTGTGGCAATAGTTTTTTTTCTCCAAACAGGTTGTGCCCCATAAAGGCACATATGGTCTGCTGAAATACAATTCCAAAAATAACGGGAAGGGCTGTCTTTGCAGGAAAAAACTCGATGGAAAGCACGAGTGCTGCACTGATGTTTCGCATGGATGAGGCGAAGGTGATGCTCTTGATCTCCGCTAAAGGTATCTTGGCCAGCTTGCCTAAGGTGTAGGCGATGGGGTAACCGCTTGCAGCGAGGAAGGCACAAAGCAGCGCTATGGGGAGATAGGCCCAGGAGGCATCTGCGAGCAACCGCTCTGAGACCTGGGAGGTGTTTATGATGATGACAAAGAAGAGTGCGACCTTGGAGAAAGGCTTTATCGATGGTGTCAGATGAACGTTGACCTTTCCTTTGGTGAGGCTGTTCAGCGATACACCCAACAGCGAGGGTATGACGACCATCTTCACCAGCGAGAGCATCATCGACGTACTGTCTATGGCTACGTTGCTTTGGGTAAGGAAGCTTATGGTAAATGGGGTCAATAGGGGGGCCAAGACCGTCGATATGAGTATAAGGGTAAGGGATAGTGCTCCATCACCCTTATAGATTGCACTCCATATGTAGCCTGAGACGGCGGTTGGTATGGAGAGTAGGAGTACATAGCCGGTCACTATTGCAGGCTCCGAACCGAAAAATAGGGAGGCTAGGGCCCAAGCAAGAATAGGCATGATGATGTTGGTGCCCAGGAAAAAGACAAGGATGTTCTTGGGTTTCTTGATCACCTTCAAAAAGCTGGAGGGGCTTATGCCTAAAGCTCCAGTAAAGGTAAGGAAGGCAAACATCCAGGTAACTGAGGGCTTCATCCACGAGACACGGGAACCCAAAATAAGGCCGAGGAGTACCCCACTAGGAGTAAGGATCGGCATAAGGCGGTCAAGAGCTTGGTTCAGTCTGTTAAGACCTGTCTCGTAGGATTGGAATTGAAACATTGTTCCAATGATATCCTTGAGTAAGTTGGACTGTCAAGCTTAGTGTTGTTCTAGGTTTTCCTAAACGAGAGGTTTCTTGGAAATCAGGAGCCGAGATACAAGATGCGCTATGATTATGAAGCAGATCACTTTTGTATCTATCCATTGTACAATGCTAGGTGAGGATCTAGACTGTGTAGACAATATTTATTCCTGCGAACTTGGAGAACAGATGATGAAAAGTAGGGACAAACAGAGGGTAGGCTTGGTTTTGGTATCAGGGGATACCCCCCTCTCTTTGCGTTTTAGCACTTCTATTGGGCGTTTGGCCAAGCGTTCAGAAGTCGCCCTCTTTGTCTTCTCAGCAGGGCTTCCTACCGAAGAACAGCTAAAGGGGCGGGCTTTTACCGCAATAATTCTGTTTGCAGACCCTCTTTTGGTTGAAGAAGACGATTTCTTCGATCTTTCCCTGTTTGGCCCTATCCCCTGCATATTGGTCAACTTCCACCAAAAAGGGTTTGTCTCACTGAGCTGTAATCTCTATCCTGCTGCCAAGGCTCTGTTGGAATACTGTCTTGATGACAAACGCCTGATTGCCTGTATCCAAGGCCCTCTACATAACAACTTGGCTATTCAAAGCTTTCAGGCTTACCGGGACATCCTAGCAGAAAAGAACCTCCTCCTTGATTTCAAGCTGGTCTCGGACATTGGCCTGAGTGAACTCACCGAGCAGAGGGCTCTGGTACCAGGAAAAGATTTCGATGCCATCTGTTGCTTTGGTGATGAACAGGCCCTCTCTCTTAGCATGTATCTTGAGGACAAGGGAACTGTCATCCCCATAGTGGTCGTTGGTAGCCAAGGGGGAGGGCCTCACCCTTCTGTGGTCCTGCCCATATCCCAGATGGCTCTTTCTGCATGGGAGATGGCCCTCTCTGGTTTTGGTGATGACCATGTGTTCGATTGTTCCTTGTATCTCACCAGCGAAATCGAACAACCCTCGTTGTTCACCAACAAGCAAGTCCTATTGTCCAGTGTGGTCCAAGGCTATGATCTTGATGAAGAGGATGCAGAAACTATCCTAGAGTTCATTGAAGCTTGTACATCCCTTGATGATTCTATGATGGATACGCTTGAGCAAAACATCTCACAATTTCTTGCAGAGGGGGGCAGCCTGTTGCTCCTTCAGAGGCTCTTGGTCGGGTTTTCCCAACCAAACCAACCCCTTTTTTCCCGTTTGCTGCTCTATAGCGCCACCATACAAGCCTCTATGCATGATAAGCGACAAAGCTTTCTCGTCCAGATCGAGAAAACCCTACGTGAGAAACCCCAGGATGTTGCTGCCATCATGGACGGGTATCTTGCTATAAGCAGCTGGTTTGTGGTGCAGCAACATGTCAGGAGTAGGGTAATAGCAGGCATGCATGGGGGAGCCGGTTCTGAAGAGGCCCAATTAGTATCCTTCGATAGTGATCTGCTTCCCCCCTCGCTAGCACCTCTGCTCAATGAGGGGTGTTGGCTCTCCATCCCCTTGGATCATGGGAGCAAGGCAGGGTACTTGCTATTGCAGACCTGCTTCATCCAAACCGAACAGGTCCTCCTGCTGAAAGCCCTTTTCTCAAGCTTGCTAGTGGCAGAAGAGGACATGAGCTCAGAGGAGTGCATCGTTGCCATTGGTGATGGGCCGGCAGATGTAGCCCTGCGCCTCAAGGGCTTTAGGCACGTACTGCTACAAAACCAACATGAGTTCTTCCCTGCCCTAAAAAATAGCCATCCGGCACTTGTGATAGTAGAGACGGTTGATACCCCCTTTTTCAACGAGCTTCGATCGAAGGGGGAAACCTCATCAACACCAATCGTGCTGGTTAAGGATGCCTTTTCTTCCCAAGATGCAGAGGATGTGATGCTTATCCCCCACCTGATCATGGTACACAGCTCTGTTGCCTCCGATAGGGCCTTTCTTGTGCGTATCGCTTCGATCATCGCCGGGGAATCGCAGAATATCCCCACAATGACTGCAGCCCTGGTCAAAGGTGCTGTCGCATATATCGATGCCCATGCGCAAACCCAGTTTTCCCGATGGGAACTCGCTGATGCAGTCAATGCAAGCGAAGATTATCTTGGAAGGGTTTTTCGTAAGGAGATGGGGCTTCCCCTTTGGGACTACTTGCATATTCATAGGATCGCACTAGCAACAGATATGCTCAAGAAGACCCCCTTGAGCATTACTGAGATAGCGTATCAGACTGGATTTAAGGATTTGGCGTACTTTTCACGGGTCTTCAGGAAGGTCATGGGTTTTCCTCCCAGCCAACTCCATTCTCAACAAAGATCCAGATCGTAGCTGAAATCACTCTGAAAGGCTTATGGGCATGGGACAGCACAGAGACCCTTTTGGTTTTTATTGCCCAGTCCTGTTTGACAATCGCAGGGAGAGGATTGTAAAATGTGGAGGAAATGGTTCTGTATGATCTTTCAATCAACAGAGTGCTGTCATTGGTTTAGATGTAAAGCCGAGAGACCCCTCTGTGAAGATCTATACAAAGAACTGAACGGTTCGCATGGAAAAAGAGGCAATGCAAACGTTGTTCCCCCAAGGATGGTTTTTTCATATAAGATTTGCTTTCTTTTCTAATTGCACCGCATAGCGCACAAAGGTAGCCCTTGTATGGTAGTATTGGGTTATCTTGCAGTACGCGCAAAGCGTATCCTCATAGGGAGTTCACCAATGAGTCATATCATAGAAATGCTACATATTTGCAAGGAGTTTTCTGGTATTGTCGCTAATGACGATATCTCCTTGCAGGTTAAACAGGGGGAGATCCATGCTATTCTTGG
>CAYSIH010000168.1:0-4124 GCA_964431005.1 uncultured Sphaerochaeta sp.
GTATACAGCGACGCATCCCACCCCGTGCCCATCTACCCCATCAATCGCATCGACGAGGTCGTCGGCGCCCTTGATGTGCAGGCAGGCATCATCACCGTCCCTGAGCAGGCGGCAAACGACAGCTACGAGCGCCTCATAAAGGCTGGCATCATGGGAATTCTCAACTTCAGCCCCATCACACTCAAGCCACAGCTTCAGGAAGACGGAGTCATGCCGGTGGTGCACAACATCAACATAGCCCTCGAGCTCGAGCAGATCTTCTATGAACTCAAGTTTCCCAAGGACGGGGCGACCTCACCTGCGCAAAAGCGTAAGCAGGACAGGAAGATGATCGCTGACGCCGCTAAGAGTTGACAGATTCCATGCCATAGGCGTCCCGTCACTCTTCAATGCTGCTGACGGGGCGATTATCTCTGTCGAGCCATACTCCCACCCTAACCCATCAAACAACAATCCATTGCCAAGAAATTGGTCATACTGATGCCAACTCCCTCCAAAGAAGCAGGACCCTGGTTTGTCAAACCTGTTTTGTCCATCAAGATAGGGCGAATACCAGACATCAGCATACACAAGATCCCGCCTGCCCGTTATGCCCAGCGAACCGCTGGCCATATATGAGCGGGCCTTTTGTTCCCTGATGTCGATTAGAGCTGGTTGTACGAGGGGATTGTTCGTATAGGAATCAGGATTGGTGTTGAAATCACCACAAAAAAGGATAAGCGAACCCTCATGTCGCTTAGAGGCTTCCTTGAGAACACCACTGAGGGCGAGCCTTTGCGCCTCGGTCTTATCGAACTCGCCTATCTGGCTTTTTGCATGCAGGGCAAAGATGACAATATCCCCTCGCTCAGTGTCGAAGACCGCTTCCAAGACAGGCCTTGCGTCTTCTACCGCATGAATGGCCACATGCTTTGGCTTGTCCCTACTTATCAAGGCGGTGGCGATCGCTGATCCTTCACCTTTGGCCACGGCATACCACTGATACCCTTTGCGCCCAAGATGCCTAGTCAGAAGATCGGCAACAACCCCTTCATGTTCAACTTCCTGTAGGACCAGGACATCACAAAGCCCGATGTCCCGGTTGGTAAGCATCTCGTTGAGGGTTCGCAGTCGCATATGGTAGGAAGAGGTCTTCCACTTCTCAGAAGGACGATACTCAGGATATTCATCACCGTCGAGCTTGTCATCCATCAGGTTCTGCACATTGTAGGTAAGGATTTTAAACTCTTTTTCATTCGTGCTTTGGGCATCGAGTGAGCATCCACAACCCACAAAAAGGATGAGGATAAGGGTGGATACAAACAGGAGAGGAAATTTTTTCATAGTACAAGAGTAAGGGGGAAACCCCCTCCACTTGCTTCAGCTCTTGGTGTTTTTCCCCAATGAGTAGGAGAAATAGAGGCCCGCCAGTGCATCTTGGATATCAAACAAGTCAATGTTCATTTCACGGCTCTTGAGAATCCCTATCTTCAGGTTTTCCAGACAGGGGTCATAGCTAAGGTTGGACTCATCGAGGATATTGAGACAGAAGTCGCGCAACTCAACCCACTTTTGATTGTAGAACATTGCAAGGACCTCATTATAGTGCTGGTCTATCTGGTTGAGGTCACGTGCTTCAGAGAGGAAACTGGGAAAAAACCCCTTGATGTTCCCACTGTTCAACTGCTCATAAAGTGTTGAAAGCCGAGGGGAGCCGAACTTGAAGAACGATGCTATGACAGCATAGCGGGTCTGGCGGAAGGTTGCGCTTCGTCCCTGTTCGACAGAGATGAAGAACTCCTGGTAAAAGGTACCCTCCTTGTCCATATGCCGCTTTGCAATAAGGTAGTCTATGACCTCATCAATATGTTTAGCAGAGTGGGAGAGGTCGTTGATCAAAGGCAGGTATTCGGTGGTATCAGTTATGCGTGCCAAGGTCTTGCTGGCCATGGAGCGTACCGATGACCATCGCCCGTGCTCAAGCAAGTTGAGCATCACGGCCTTGACCTTAGGATCCTTCTTGTAGGAGCCAAGGGCTGCGATGGCATCTAGTTGTACGTAGGAGTCATCATCGCGTGCTACTTTGATAAGATCATCCAAGAGGGCTTTTCTCGGTCTGTCGGCAAGAGCCCGAACGGCCTCGATCTTATCTGCTGAAAAGGGCGAGGCAAGCACTGATCGTATCTCACTGGTTGCCATATTGTTGTAGTTGCTTCCCAGCGAGTGCATCAAAAACCTACGTTTGGCTGGGTCAGTGGTCTTCTCAAGCTTCTCGATCATGGAGACGGCCTTCAGGCCGTGCATCGAAAATACTACCGCCGCTGCAGCCTGTGAGGAGTAAGCCCCCACTTCCTGGAGCCTAGCGGCCACCAGAGCCTCCACAGCCGTGAGGGCCATGGCGAAGAGGAATACCAAGGTGTAGCCATTGCCGACTGCCCGACCGTCAAAAACAAAGAGTGATCGGGCTATATCGCCGTTATCGGCCAAAAGACCGCTTATGATACCGACAAGGAATGCTACGATGGCTATGACAAAGTTTACCATGGAGTTAAAGCCGACCGCATCATCGTCAGGCATTACCTGTTGCACCAGGCGGAATACCAGAAGCACAATGAGACCGACAAAGAAGTTGGTAAAGAATCCAAGGATAAAAAACCAGATAGGTGCGACTGTTGGGGTTATCAGGGCCCAGAGCAAGAAGAAAAAGAGGGAGAACAGGGTGGATATGAATACCAAGGGACGTGAACCCAAGCGGTCTGAGAATTGTCGGCTTACATAACTGGCGGCAACTACAGCAAGACCCAATACCACCGAGTAAAGCACAACCACACTGTTGGAAAGTCCCAATTCGATTCTAAGAAATGGTACGGTAAGGCCAAAGATGACAGCAACCCCTGTTGCTATCCACCTGAGGATTAGTCTCCGGCTCAAGAAGTTCTGCATCATCGATTCTTTGAAGATGGTGATTACTGTCCGACCCTTCTTGTGGGTGATGGTGCTGCGTGAAGGGATGAGGGACATCTCATGGGCTGAAAAAATATTCATGATGGCGCCGACCAATTGCAGGCCGACAAGCCCGATAAGGCCGGAAAACTGCTGGATGCCCAAGACAAGGGCGGTGATACAGCGCACTACCATGGAGGAACTCTGGTAGGCTACGTTGACGTTGCCTACAACCTTGCCTCGGTTGGAGACGCTGCTGATGCTTTTCATGGTGGAGTCATTAAGGGCGATGCCTATCATGCGGAAGATGTTGAAGACGGTATAGACGCCAAGGAGCAACAGAACTGCAGCACTGCCGGTTAGGAAGAAAAGACCCACATAGCCGAAACAGACAATCCCTCTGACCAACCATGCTGCTGACTGCACTTTGATCTGGTTCTTCCCTTTGAAAACAATAGAGACAAAAGGAAGAACCACCCCTGCTATATAGGAAGCAGAGGCGATATATCCCAAGGCAAGGTTACCTGCACCGAAGTAAATGGCCAGCAAATAGACTATGGTATCTCCTAGCAGGCTGTAGGCTACACCATTGTAAACTTCCTGCCGGTACATGTGTTTTCGTCCCTTTTGCTTTTCCGTCTCGCTGAGGTATTTTGTTTTTCCCATAGGGTGCTAGAGCTCGCTCCTTGTCGTCACGATTCTGCTTACCAAGCCATAGGAAAGCGCTTCAGAGCTCGATAGCCAGTGATCCCTCTCGGTATCCTTGTTGACCTCTTCGATGGTTTTTCCTGTTTCCTGTGCAATAAGTGCATCGAGTTTGGCCCTAAGCTTCTCCAGGTGGAGAGCGTGTATCTCTATATCTGTAGCCACACCCTTCATGCCGCTCATGGGCTGGTGGATAAGGTAGGTTGAGTTGGGAAGCGCAAGCCTTCTTTCTGCAGGTACTGCAAGCAGGACCAGGGCGGCAGCACTTGCTACAAGGCCCATGCCGATCATAGTCACAGGACAGGAAACAAAGCGAGCCATGTCAAAGATGGCGTAGCCGGCATCCACATCCCCACCGGGGCTGTTGATGAAGATCCTCACAGGATCGTTGCTTTCACCTTCCAGTACCAGCAGCTGCTTGATGACAAGATCAGCACTCTCTTTGTTGATCTCACCGCTGAGCATGATGGAGCGGGTCTTAAGGAGTTTTTCGTTTA
>CAYSIH010000169.1:0-4036 GCA_964431005.1 uncultured Sphaerochaeta sp.
CAAAATCTTTGACGTGTCACAAGCAGACAACCCCGATAATCCAACCTTATATATAAACACCTCAGTGCAGGTCAGGGATATGCCCGGTTATGTGGGTAGCATCAAATATATTGGGCCTAGTACAGATCTTATTTTCACCCAAATACCTTCGACGAACCCCAACATGTTGTACTTCACCCACAATTCTGATTCCAGTCTCTTCAGTGAGTATTTCCTTGTAGGCAAGGTGCGAGCCCTTAAAAACGATAATACGTTTGTTACGTTTGGAAATGCGAATACAATTATTGCTGATAATACGGGGACTGTTTCCGTACCGGTGAATTCCGGTACCATTAATCTTATCAGACAGCCATATAAGTATGTATTGGTAGATCTGGCCTTGATCAGAAAAAACCAGGCTCGACAAGATATGCTTCCCAGAGGAGACTATGCAAGCAATATAACTGTCAGATCATCCGATGACGCCGGGTTACGGCAAATCATCAGCTTGGTTGGAAGGAAAGAGTGTGTAGCCACTGTGACTGCCTGGTTCTCCATTACCCAGGAAGAACAGGAAGAAACAATCAGCCTTTCACAAGCTTTAACAGAAAAACTAAAGATTGGAACAGCAGAGATAGTCCTTGAAGGGTACG
Source organism: uncultured Sphaerochaeta sp. (assembly GCA_964431005.1). Taxonomy (GTDB): domain Bacteria; phylum Spirochaetota; class Spirochaetia; order Sphaerochaetales; family Sphaerochaetaceae; genus Sphaerochaeta. Next base: position 633 of record CAYSIH010000169.1, read on the forward strand.
GCACTGATCCTAACTATGGGGTCGATATCTCCTTTAGGGACAATGCTTTCCCTTCCAGTGATACATTCATGTTCAGACCTACAAATGCTGGGGTCAGTTCAACTATTCCTTTTGCCCTATTTTACGGAAACAATTCAACCCAAACTACCCTGATTGATCCTGCTACTCCAATCCTTTGGGATGCTCTTTCCATTACCACTAACATGGTGAAAAATCGCAAGAACCTGTACCTTTCCGTAACCAATGCCGATAATGTTCATAAGGCTATGGCAGGATCCTATCAGACTACCATTAGGGTTGAGATCACGGCAAGGGACAATGTGATATTAGAAATATAGGGTTGCCTTGTTATCACGGTCCATTCAACTAATAAAAACCCCTATAAGGGTAGTGTACTCACACTGGTAAGTTGTAAAATTCGATCTGTTGCTCTTTTCGTCTCATCTCTGCAGAACGCTACCTGGCTCCTTTAGTGTCCTACGGTCTGAGAGACCTGAGGACAAAAAGTCCTGGAAGATACTTGCCATTAGCAAGTAATTGCACTATATTCTTTTGGAAGCCCAGAGGAGAACAAGATGCAAAATCTTTTGATAATAGGTGGCGTAGCTGCAGGAGCAACTGCAGCTGCCAGAGCCCGTAGAATTGACAATGATGTGAATATTACCTTACTTGAGGCAGGAGCTGATGTTTCTTTTGCCAACTGTGGATTGCCGTATTATATAGGCAGAGACATTAAATACCGATCATCGCTGATCTTAGCAAGTGAAGAGACCTTTGATGAACAATACCGGGTTAAAGTGCATACCAATACAGAGGCTCTTGCAATTGATCGTGCGAAAAAGCAGGTGAAGGCACGCAACACACAGAGTGGGAAAGAACAGCTCTTCTCCTATGATTCGTTGATTTTGGCACAAGGTGGAAAGCCTGTCGTGCCCCCACTTCCAGGGGTTGATAAGGACCACGTCTTTCAACTGTGGACCCTTGCTGACATGGATAGGATAGATTCCTTCATCACTGAGAAGGAGCCCAAGAAAGGGGTTGTGGTCGGTGGAGGTTTCATTGGCTTGGAGATGGTTGAAGCTCTGACCAAGCGAGGCATAGAGGTCACTTTGGTTGAGATGGCTGAGCAAGTGATGCCTAATTTGGAAGGGGAGTTTGCCGGTTTCATCACCAAAGAGCTTCAGGACTATGGGGTTCAGCTCAAACTGGGCAAGTCAGTACAGGCTATCGAAGACCATCGAGTGCTGTTAAACGACGGTTCTGCTGTTGATACAGATTTTGTACTGCTTTCAGTAGGGGTACGCCCTACCTTGGCCTTGGCAAAGGATGCAGGCCTTGAGATAGGATCTTCAGGTGGTTTGCATGTTGACGCTTACCTTCGTACCAACGATCCTTCCATTTTGGCAGCAGGAGATATGGTTGAAGTGGAACACGCAATCCTTGGAAAGAGGGTGCGCATGCCCCTTGCAGGGCCTGCAAACCGCCAAGGAAGGGTAGTGGGGGAGAACGCCCTCGGTGGCTCCCGTCTCTACAAAGGGGTTTCAGGGTCTTCAATCGTAAAAGTCTTTGAAGCTGTTACAGGATCGACAGGCTTATCCTTGAAGGCAGCTAAGGATGCGGGTTTTGATGCCGATGCAGTAGTGGTCCACAAAGCAAGCCATACATCGTATTATCCAGGTTCCGAGAAAGTGAGTCTGATGCTAATCTGGGATCGTAAGAGTAAGGTAGTCCTTGGAGCACAGGCAGCAGGACGTGTCGGAGTTGATAAACGCCTCGATGTGATTGCAACAGCCATTGCAGGTAATCTGACAATTGAGGACCTTGCAGAACTCGACCTTGCCTATGCGCCACCCTTCAATTCTCCCAATGGCCCGATAAATATGGCTGCCTTCACCGCAGAGAACCATCATAGCGGGTTCAGTCCCTCAGTTCTGGCTCAGGATGTTGAGTCATTTGTCCTGGAGAAACAACCGATTGTAATTGATTTGCGTGACCCCATCAGCTTTGCCAAGGCAAACCTACAGGGTTCCAATAACCTGAGTCAGAGTGCCATTAGGGAAAATCTTGATCAGATTCCGGATGAACATGCTCTTCTTCTGATCAGTGACGATGGGCAGAAAGCCCACGTTGCCTTGAGAATGCTCAAAGGGTCAGGTTTCGATCAGGTCTATACAGTAAGTGGAGGGTATCTCAGCCTTGAGCGACATGCTCGCTCGATTGGGTACCAACACCTGCGTGTAGGTCTGTTTCCTGTTGAACATACATCTGTTCATGAAAACAGCGTTACATCAGATATTGCGGATGCCTGTGATGGAGGGCCCGACAATCTGGCAGAGGACGGACCGATCATCCTGGATGTGCGTACGCCGATGGAGTTTTCCATGGGTGCCTGTCCGGGTGCTATCAATGTTGAACTTGATAACCTCGGGCCATGGTCACAGTCAGTCGAGGACCATTCCCGAAAGATTATCCTCTATTGTGCATCGGGGGCCCGATCGAGTTATGGAGTGCGTATCCTCAAACAGCTGGGCTTTACCAATGCTGAGAACGGTGGAGGTCTTCACGAGATGATGGCAAGCAAATATGTGAGCTAGCATACTATCTCCTTGAAAATTACCGGCATTCTTACAAAAGAAGGGCCGGTAATTTTTTTGGTACATGGGTAGATAGTACTAAGGAAGCTAAGATTGATCTTTAACACCATTACAACAAAGCAATGCTAAAAAACATATACGTAGGAAAGGTATGTATATTTCTATGTAATATAAGCAATAATAGTGCATGGATAACTTCATTTCCACCAGGAGTCAGTAACATCTCACTATTGTTCAAGTGCAAACCTGTAGAAGAGACTATATATGTTAGTCCTTCAGGTCGCTTTCATCCACCTGGGCGTCAACTGCTGCCCTGCTGATGGCATCGATACCGTTCATGCACCCCGCTTTGGTGGCGTAACCATCCTCAGCCATGGCAATATTTTGGCCGTTGGAAGCCAAAAGACGATATCGGTATTTATTTGCGTTGTCGAAATACGCCTCATACTTGGGGTTCTTGAGGGGAGGGCTGGGTTTTTGCAAAGTCTGGTCGTCAATTGGTGATAGGGCGTTCTTCTTAATTGTCTCAATTCCATCACGACAGGTAGCAAGCGTTGTATAGTTCTTGCTGGTAAGTACTGTCTGGTAATTTGCAGCTTGGAGGCTGAACCGATAGAACCCCTTTGGGGTCTTTGTAATGATAAATCTTCCTGGCATACATGGCTCCTTCAATAGTGTCTATTCTAGTATATGACTTGAATGGAAGATAAAGCAATCAGTGGACACATTTTCTTTCATAATAATAAATTATTCAGAGTCTATTGGCATCTTTTGGCACTCGTGTTCCCTTTACTCTGCACAATAGATACA
>CAYSIH010000170.1:0-4030 GCA_964431005.1 uncultured Sphaerochaeta sp.
GAGATTCTTTCTAAAGTTGGTGATATTTTCGGTGGTCATTCTGGAACTCCTTTTATATGTACATATTAGCGTACACAATAGGAACTGTCAATCCTGCATAGGACTGTTCAGTGTTGGTTCTGGGCTTTCAGGTTCTCACAAGAGCAACCAAGAGGATAAAATAAGCGAAAGTACCAAGCAATGCAACCAGAAGGCCAGGAGCCCTGGCCTTCATTACCATGAGGGGTTTTTAAAATATATAGACCATGTTTTGAGCTGAATTGGTCATCAGTACTGGTAATACGGCACAGAACCTCAATCCATCTCTTCTGACAAAACACCAGTTCGCTGCTTGCACATACGCCCTGTGTGTTCTTGTGATGTGCAAAGTGAGTGCTAGGCTTTTTTTACGTAGCTTGATCAGCTCTATTCTGTCTGTTCCACAAACTGGATGCGCAGTCCATTTGGGTCCAGGACATAGAAGAACCTGATATGGTCATTTGGCTTGAAAGGGCCACCTAGGATGGGGATATTGCGTTCTTGCATGAACTTCATTGTTACATCAAGGTCATCTACAAAGAAACCCATCGAGATATCCTGTCCATAGTAGGCTGGCTTCTCGTCCTTTCTCCAGATCAGTTCAACCTTTGTCTCACCTTTTCCTAGAAAAGCCAATTCCATACCACCATCGACCTTTGTTTGTTCCTGTAGAGGTAGCTTTACTATCTCTTGGTAAAAAGCTAAAGACTCCTGCATGTCATTTACCCGTATCGTTGTCCAACTAAAACTCATATGTTGACTCCTTGTCTCTGTATAGCATTGCAGGCAAGAAGCGCTGTTGAGAATGCCGCCTGCAGATTATAGCCACCTGTATCCCCATCAATATCCAAAACTTCACCACAGAAGTAAAGGTTTTTCTGAATTTTAGACTCCATGGTCTTTCGGTCAACCTCAGAGAGGCTTACTCCCCCTGCGGTCACCATGGCCGCATTGAACCCTTTTTTTGATGAAACGGTGAAGGGGTGTGCTGTCAGCAGCTCTATAAGGTCTTTTATCGTGCTTTTATTGAGGTTGGCAGAGGTTGTCTGGGCTGTAAGGCCGAGGGAGGCGAGCAACTGCTCTGCCAGGTGTGCTATGATCCCTTCTCCCTTGAGAAGGGTGTAGAGCTGCTTCTTTGGGTTGTCTGCGAAAAGTTGGGTAAGACTCTTTCTTTGCTCTTCCTTGTTACTGCAGGGTAGCAGAGAAGCTTGTATCCTATCACCTTTTCTTATCTCCCTTGCATTGTTGAGGATTACAGGACCGGAGAGCCCGTCATGGGTGAAGAGCATATCCCCCGTTGCCTGGTTATATCGTTTGGTTTCACCCTTGTGAAAAAACTCCACCATAGATTCCCTAATCGAGTTTCCTGCTAGGGAGGTATAGTTATAGTCTGCCACTGACACTGCTACCAGAGCTGGGGAAGGGGAGACGATACTGTGTCCCATCATTTTAGCCAGGGAGAAGCCTGAGCCATCACTGCCGGTAGCGGGGTAGCTCATCCCCCCAGGTGTCAGTACAACCGTCCTTGCTTTGAACTGACCATGCTCTGTCTCTATCAGGTAGGTGTTGCTCTGCTCGTCTTTTTTTAGGGAGATCACCTTCTCATTGACCCGTACTTCAACCCTGTTTCGTCTTGCTGCCTCTTGTAGGGTATCCACCACAGCCTTGGCACTCATGCATGTGGGAAAGACCTTCCCATCATCACGAGTGGTCAGTGGCAGACCATGGCTTTCAAACCAGAGGCGTGTCTCATGTGTTGGTAAGTTCTGTAATGCTGGCTTGAGGAAGTTGATCTGTTCCTTGTTGGCGAAGTGCTTGAGAAAGGCTGTGGTGTCCTTAGTGTTGGTGAGGTTGCACATCCCCCCTCCGGTAATGAGGATCTTGCTTCCATTTCTAGGAGACCCCTCTAAGAGCAGTACCTTTTTTCCTACTATGTTTGCAGCGAGGAACAGCCCTGCTGCCCCTCCACCAATTATGATTACATCGTACATGAACTCATTCTTAGATTTCATAATACGATTTATACCAACCTACAAATTTTTCCAAACCCACAGCAAGAGGAGTAGATGGTTTGAAGTCAAAATCTTCCTTAAGGGCAGTCACATCAGCATACGTCTGGTAGACATCTCCACTTTGCATAGGAAGGAACTCTATCTTTGCTTTTCTATCTAGGGATTTTTCTAGGCATTCAATAAAATACAGGAGTTTTTCAGGGCTGTTATTACCGATGTTGTAGAGTTTGTACCTGTCTCCCTGCTCATTGGCAAGGGGAGGGTTGCACAGGATCCTTTGCATGGCCTGAACAATATCATCAATATAGGTGAAGTCGCGGTACATATCCCCTCTGTTGAAGACCTTGATGCTCCTTCCTGCAAGTATCTTCTCGGTGAAGGAAAAGTATGCCATGTCCGGTCTGCCATATGGGCCGTAGACTGTGAAGAATCTCAGTCCTGTTGAAGGTATGCCATAGAGATGGCAGTAGGAGTGGGCAAGCAGTTCGTTGGATTTTTTAGTCGCTGCATAGAGGCTTACAGGGCTATCAGTCTTGTCCTCGGTGGAGAAGGGTATCTTGCTGTTCATCCCATACACGGAGCTTGATGAGGCATATACCAGATGTCTGACAGGGTAGTGCCTACAGGCTTCCAGCACATTGAAAAATCCCACCATGTTTGATTGCATGTAGGCTTGAGGGTTCTCTATGCTGTAGCGAACCCCTGCCTGGGCTGCCAGGTTCACCACTATCTGAGGCTTGAATTCAGCGAAAACAGCATCAAGTTTTTCCTTATCGGCGAGGTCCCCCTTGATGAATGTGAAAAGAGGGCTATGAAGGGAGAGTATATCCAATCTTGCCGCCTTGAGTGTTTGATCATAATAGTCGTTGAGGTTGTCATACCCTATGACTCGGCACCCTTGTTCAAGCAACTGTCTGGTCAGGTGAAAGCCGATGAAGCCAGCGCTTCCTGTAACAAGATATGTATAGCTGGTATTGAGCTTCTGATAGTCCTTTCGCATAACACCCCTCTTCTTTTACCGTAATTCTACAGCATTAGTGAACTCTTGAGTAGTCTGGACGTAAAAAATGGGCTCCTCTGATGGAGCCCATTTCTCGTTCTTAACGCTTATAGGGCGCTGAATACAACCTTGAGAACGAACAGGGCAAAAACTACCCATGTCATTACGGAAACATCTTTGGACTTCTTGGTGAAAAGTTTCAAGAGGACGAAAGAGAGGATTCCGAACATGATACCATCGGCGATGCTGTAAGCAACAACCATGAAGATGATGGTCAAGAAGGAAGGAATGGCTTCGGTCATATCGTCCCATTCGATGTCCTTGACAGGAGTCATCATCATGACACCAACGATGATCAGTGCGGGAGAAGTTGCAGCACTGGGAATCGATCCGAAGAGGGGAGCCAAGAAGAGAGAGAGCGCGAATAGAATTGCAACAGTAAGTGCTGTCAATCCCGTGCGTCCGCCTTCTACGACACCTGAGGAGGACTCCACAAAAGTGGTGACCGTTGAGGTACCAAGAACAGCACCGACGGTGGTTCCGACTGCGTCGGCAAAAAGAGCTTCCTTACAGTTAGGAATGGAGCCATCTTCCTGGATCATGTCAGCCTTGGTGGCACAACCGATGAGAGTGCCGACCGTATCGAATATATCCACAAACAGGAAGGTGAATACGATTACGACAAAATCAATGGAGAGGATGTTGGAGAATTCAAAGGGGAAGAAGTAGGGGGCTGGGGGAAGGTAGGAACCGCCTGCATATTTGGTAATTCCAAAAGGAATTCCTATGATGGTGGTTGCTATGATTCCGATCAAAAGGGCGCCCTTCACTTTAAAGGCCAATAGAATTCCAGTGATGATAAGACCGATCATCGCAACACCAGCGCTTCCTGTGAACCAGCCGGGGTTGAGGCCGACAAGAGTGGGGCCTCCGATGATGATTCCTGCATTCTGCATTCCGATGAAGGCAATGAAGAGGCCGATACCAACTCCGATAGCCC
>CAYSIH010000171.1:0-4004 GCA_964431005.1 uncultured Sphaerochaeta sp.
AGTTTATGTTGCTGTCGTTGATTCAAACTATTCACCTACCAGAGTTTCTTATAAATTAGGTATTGATAAGTCAAAGGTGCTTATGCCATCTTCAATCATTGATGGTGGAATTTATTAATGGCGATTATCAGAGTTAAAAGAGGAACTACCAAACCAACAACTGCACAACTGAACTATTTAGGTGAATTAGCATTTGATTATAACAATAATGCACTATATGCTAGAACACCATCTTCAGTTATTAAAATTGGTGGTGAAATGGAACTCGTTTATTCATATGAAGGATATGCTTACACACATACTTTAAATTATCCTTTTGATCCAGATTACGTTTACAAGTTTCATATTATTTCTTCAACATATGGTGCATCTGCAGATGTCTCTGATACATATTTCTACTACAGAACAGCAGCATCTTCAACTTTACTGGGAAGTTATCTAAACTATTACGCAAGCACAGAAAACAGTCTTTTTCAAACGAGAAGTGCTAAGAACACAACTGTTCAGTATATCGAAGATAGCTATGAATCGGGACCAACGATAACCAGTGGTATTACAAAGGTTATATCATTTGAACTATCACCGACATTTAGTACAAGTTATTTAAGTACTGCACAATGGAATGCATATGGAAAAAGTGTAACCACTTTATCAGGACAAGGAGATACAACGATTAAATCATGTGATTTTGTTCATTCTGTCAATGGTAGTCTTGGACAGATTTATATTAACACAGGCTTGAATCTTGGTTCACCAGATAGTCTCTCGATTTCTGTTTATCGAGTGAAAAGAAAGTAGATGATTTTATGGCAATTATTAAGGAATTAGATACTAAGTTTGGGTTGCAAGCTTCCTATCATCGAATTACAGCATTTAATATTAGCTACACAAAAAAAAGCATTGTTTTATGTGTTGCAACTTATCTATCAAAAGAGGCAAGAGAAAACAATAGCGAACCCATTGAAGAAGTAGATATTGAAATACCTCAGTTTGATTACCATACCTTCTTAGATGTGAATCCAATTGAACGCGGCTATCTTTGGTTAAAAGAAAATGTAGTTGGATTTGAAGATGCTACGGATGATTTTGATTCAGTCGAACCATCACCTTTGATAGAAGGTTCCTCAGATGAATAAAATATACAATATAGTTAAAGAGGTTTTTCCAGATACTGAGATCTTACTCATATATTATGGGGGTTCAAAAGCATATGGCTTAGATGACAAATCAAGCGATATTGATTTAACTGTGGTGTTAGATGGATTCAAAGGCGTTTTACATTTACATATTGGTGAATATGACTTCTTTGTGTTTTCTAAGGAAACCTTTATCCAAAGACAACAATTTGACGATTCTATTATTGCCTATCACAGACAAGCAGCTGATAACATAATGGGTATATATTCAAATGAATACTATCTTAATCCAAAATTCAGTGATGAACTTGAAAAGTTAGTGAATAATATTGATCGAAACTTTATTTGCAATTTCATCGAGGCACTGCTCATTTATGAAAGAAGCAAGTATGAAATTAATAAGACTTCAAAAACGCATTATCATTTATTCAGATTAAGAGGTATGCTTGATCATTATGATAGAACCGGTATATTTGATCTTACAATTGATGAGCCCTGGTATACAACGATGCTAGATTATAAATCTAACTATAAAAATGAAAAAGCGAAGAAGTATGTTGATGAGATTCAAAATCAACTGGACTACTTAGAAAATTCGGTAAATCACATCAAACACTTAACTTGGTTGTCTTAATCGGAAGTGTTTATAATCATCAAAGGCTAGAGTATGTCTATAAGACATATCAACCAACAATCGTCTTTCATGCAGCAGCTTATAAGCATGTGCCTCTGATGGAAGACAGTGCAGTTGAGGCTGTTAGAACCAATGTCATCGGGACTTATAACGCAGCAAGTCTTGCAAACCAGTATAACGTTAAAAAATTCGTTTTAGTTAGCTCAGATAAAGCAGTCAGATCAACCAATGTGATGGGTGCGACCAAAAGGTATGCAGAACTCATCATCCAAGAACAGCAATCCCATTCTGAAATCACTAAGTTTTCAGCTGTCAGATTCGGCAATGTTTTGGGAAGCAACGGCAGTGTCATCCCACTGTTTAAGAAACAAATCGCAGATGGTGGTCCAGTGACAGTAACCCATAAAGATATAACCAGGTATTTTATGACCATTCCAGAAGCAACCGGATTGATCATGCAATGCGGAGTTTATGCTCAAGGAGGCGAAGTTTTCATTCTTGATATGGGAGAACCTGTTAAAATCATTGATCTTGCAGAGAAAATGATCAGTTTAGCAGGTCTAAGACCCTATGAAGATATAAAAATTGAGTTCGTAGGACTTAGACCAGGTGAAAAGCTTTTTGAAGAACTTTTGGTTGATCATCACCACGGTGATCATCATCGGACTCCAAACAATAAGATTTATATTGAAAAACAGCGCGAAGTTCTTGAAAGCGAATTGGAATTGAATAAAGTCGCTCAAATCTTGGAATCATTAACAAATGAGGATGTGAAAGTATTTGTTTCAAAAATCATCTCTTCCTATAAGAGAAACGGCGATTAGGTAGAATGAATCAATTAAGAATGAAATTTTGACTCCAATGTTCAATTGGAGTCAGTTTTTTATTTCAGATGAGTTTCATGGTGAGAGATTAGCTTTGAAAGAATCAAGAAACAACTTTTCAGAGCATCAATAGACTGTCTTGCCTCATGCATGTGCGTGTGTAACTATAATACTGCGTGAGAATGACACTAAAAAAATGAATTAACTTTTAGAGGTTTAATGCCACAAGCGTTTTCCTACCTGATATATTTTTTTATGAGATAAACCCAACTTTATGACAGAATACTCGAGTTGGTGAAGATAACCAATGCTCAGATTGAGTTTTTTAGCTCCTAAAAGTCACTTTCTACCAATATTTTTCTGTAAATAGAGTACTATTTAGTCATATCGGCAGAAAATAAGTCAGATTTTCATGTACAGAGACGCTAAATATAGAGTGTAAACGTTCATTTTTAACTTTCATGAGACTATGTCAGTATCATCAATCCTGGATGTATAAACTATTTTTGAACTGTTGGAAAATAGAATTGACACATTCTTAGATGAGCATTCTTTATATATACTTAACATTTTTAAATTTATGTGACCATCAGTTCTGACTAGAGATATTTGCTCTGTCATTTTTAATTAATTTTACTATCTCCATAAGACGACTTTTGTTTAAATTTGGAGTTTACTTAAGCAGAATGAAATCTATCGGAATTATTTAAGAAAACATATAAAAATCGCTTGATCAAAAGTACCGTGCTATGGCTTGATAAAGCCTAAATGTTGATTTCAATTTTAGTGAACTTTAAAACTAGTAGGTCGATATAGTAAAAAAATGAAAAAAAATGGTTGTTAGACTTGAAATTGGTTGTTGTAATTGATATAATGATTTTAAGTTAGTCTAGAGTGATGTTGGAATTCGTCTTTATGGCAATTCTTAAAGACCGTAATATGAATATTAGTTGAATTTAATTTCACCAATCTTCAACTCATAATTTCATATGGATTTGCAGCTTTATTGGCCGTTTAAGATATTCAAGATTTATGTGTTAATATTGACGAAATTCTTCCAGTATTGCTTGACTAATGTATATTCCTGATGTATAATCAAGGAAGGATTAGTAATTCATCTGCATATTCAAGGAGGGGTGATTTTATTGGAAACCATAATCAATACACAGCCGCCTGTGTGAAAAGTATGAATTTGGTGTTTATGGAAATTATTGATCCACGTTTTTGTTTTAATTATTTAGCACTTAACAAAGTGAAAATAGATTTAGGAAAAAGAAAAAGGAGGATAGGTGTTAAAAGTTAGCACCTAAGAAATTATGAAGTCAAAAAGAATTTTAATGCTTTTGGTTCTTTCAGTATTATTATTAACTCTTGCGGCTTGTACTGGTGATGTTGGTCCAGAAGGTCAAC
>CAYSIH010000172.1:0-4002 GCA_964431005.1 uncultured Sphaerochaeta sp.
GCAAAGGCATCTTTCATCTTGGCATTTGCAGCTGCTGCTGCATCGCTCTCGACATATGCTTCTGCTATGGCCTCGGCAGCAGGCTCGAAGCTCTTCTCTATGTTAGCAAGGGGAATGGAACAGAGGACCCACACACCCCCATCTGCATCGAGCCACATCTCGGAGGTGCTTACCCCTGAAAGGGTTGCCTCAGCTACCTGCTGGCTGATGGTTTCCATCGCATCCATGGCCTGGCGGTCATCACCGCTACCTGCATCATTTACATAGGTTACCACCACTTCCTTCACGGAGGTGCTTACCCATGCGGCAATCTTATTCTTCGCTTCTACTGTTGCGCGTTTGATGGAGATCTGCTTGTTGCTCATCTTCCCATATCCAGCCTCGTAGTGCATGTCCTGGCTGGAGACCGTCTTATACACCCAATCAGGTTGGGGGATGCCGTCGGATCCAAGGATCACTTTCTTTGCTGGTGGTGGAGCTTCCTTTTTGGTCGAGGCACATCCGGTAAGGGCTAATACCATACAAAGAGCGACAAGTGCGATCAAAAACTTCTTCATGAGAGACCTCCAATTAAATATTACGTTGTATCACCAAGTCTTTGCTCCAATAGGGTAAAGAACTCGGAAAGAGTAGCTGTGGTTGCTTGGATGAGGGCTTTCTTCTGGGCATCTTCTTGGCTCATGGCAGCTTCACGATCACCTTTCTGAAAAGAGAACAAGGTGGAACTTCCACTGGTAAGCTGAGCTGTTAGCGTGTAGCGCGCGTAGTTATACGGGCTGTCCGGCATCACAAGGGGAGAACATCTGTACTGCAAGGCTAAAAAAGCAGTGGGATTTGCATCGAGGGGTACAACAGAGAACCCAAGCTCTAGCAATTTCTGGCTGAAGGCGGAAAAAAGCACTTGGTGATCTTCAAGGCTATCAACTGTGACAGTGACCTTCACCGAGGAGGCAATCTCAGCCAGGTCCCGCTCCAGGTGCAGGAGGGTTGAGTTCTGGCTCTTTTTTAGAAGCACTTGCATCTGATCATAGAGATTCTGTTGCTTTTGGGCAAAAACAACAGCCTTCTTGAGAGTGAAATAGCGTTCTAGCGGTTCGGAAATCCCAATGAGGGAGCGTTTGACCCCCATGATGGAGATATCGAGTTGATCAATCTCCTTCTGGTAGAGCTCAGATGTCCTCTTGCGGTGAAGTGCAACTCGCACATACACCCTCGCATTGCTGTCGATGTAGGTATTCACCACTTCGGCACCTACAATCTTATCAGTTACGGAAGTTACACTGCCTTGGTCAACCATCTCCGACAACTCGGTAAACTTCAACTGGCCTGAACCATCATCTTGGGCTGTAGAGCGGGAAAGGACTGAGGTCACCGACTTTACCTGCGAGCTGAATACCTGAGAAAGCGAGGAAAATGCTGCATCAGATGCCTTCTCCCGAGATGAGCCGCTGCCTACAGCACAGAGGTAGATATCCTCGCTGTACTGCTTGTCATACAGTTCATCAAGCCAGAGGGGCGCAGAACCTGTAGATAAGGATGCGCATCCACTGGTGAGAAAAAGTAGGACTACAAGCAAAATGCTAAGGGATACCCCTTTTATGTATTGCCTCATGGAGACCTCTGCCTTTGTCAAAACTTGTACTTGCTCTGCTTGATCATCTTCTTGATGGTATCCTCTCCTACCCATACCTTCTGGTTGGTCTCTATGTTGATAAGTTCAGCTGAGACGTAATAGGTCCTGACGGATTTCCCGCCTACCTGGTCCAGATTGGTCCTTACAGAGCCCTGTAGGAGGAAGTCTGCTCCGATCTCCTTACCCAAGGCCTTTGCTGTGGATTCGCTGGCGAAGTACTGCTGTTCCTCGCGTTCATCACGTACGGACGCTCTGAATGCCACATCGGCTACCATATCAACCTTACCTGAGTTGATAAGCTCCATCTCATAGCGCTTGGCAATGATAGAGGTGTCTATATGCTCACTGCTCTTATTGAGGAAACTCCCTACAATGACCACAGGATTCTTCATATTCTTCATCCTGAACCTGTCCACCCAAGGGGAGCTCAGGCTGTCCTTGACCAAGGAAGCGGAGACAATACGAATATCAGTATCATTCCAGTTACCACTGAGGTCTATATCAGTATCTGATGACAGCCTGTCCACTGAGACTGTGGACTGGCAAGAGGCCAACAAGACTAGCAAAACCAGAAGAAAACTTAGACGTACCTTGTTTTTCATATATACACTCCCTTTCAATACTTACACTTGATCATATACTACGGCATAGGTAGCTGAAACTATAAAACCATGTAAAAAATGCAATTCGCATATAATGTCCACTTCTTAAACAGCAGACCTGTTGAATCAGTTACATGAAGCTATGTCTATAGTACAATAAAAAGGCAAGAAAGTGTAAATGAATTCAAGAAAAGAGCCCTTACAGACGACATATCTGTACCGGATCGGTGGTTTTTAGTTGCATCACGCATCAAAACAGTGGTACATTTTTTCATAGTACTGATACAATTGAGGTATTGCTTGTAGGGATGGTGGATGTATGAGAAAAATAGCATTGCTGGGCACTCTTTTTTTTCTCATCCTCTTGGGAAGTTGCTCATCAGTCATAGACATATCAAACACCGAAAAGCTCTATAGGCAAGGAAACTTCTCAGCAGCCTATGCAAGCTTGCTTTCCAAAAGGGATGCCATCATAAGAAGACAAGGTTCGCTTATCATGGATTTGGACGCAGGACTGCTCTCCCGCCTTAGCGGTGAGTACGAGCTCTCCAATGCACAGCTCACCTCTTCCGAGAAGAAGATACAGCAAGCCTATACCGAAAGCATCAGCGCCAACCTCGCCTCCTTCATCGTCAACGACAATACCCGTGACTACCAGGGAGAAGCGTATGAGGACATCTATATCAATGTGTTCAAGGCACTGAACTATATGCATCTCGGAAAAGAGGAGTCAGCCCTTGTCGAGCTGAACCGCTCCATCGAGAAGCAGACCTTCCTGAAACAGAAGTATGAGACGCAGAAGAAAAAAGTAACCAGCTACGCAAACGACAAAGGGGTTGAAAATGTCGACCTTGATACCTATTCCATTGCCTTTTCCTCCTCTGCACTAGCCAACTACCTGAGTATGGTTGTGGCAAGGGGAATCGGCGATGACAACCTGTTCAGGTACTCTCTCTACCAGGTAGAGCGCTCGTTCCTGACTCAGCCAATGCTCTATCCGTTTGCAGTTCCCTCCTCCCTGGCAGAGGAAGAGGAACCCATCCCCGAAGACCAGGGCAGGCTCAACCTGGTTGCATTCAATGGCTTGGCTCCTCAAAAACATGAGGCGGTGGATGCTGTCTATATTTCAAGGAACAACTTTGCAAAGATTGCCTATCCTGTATTGATAGCGAAACCATCACCCATCCAGAGGGTGGTCGTATCCTTGGATGACGGCAGAAGCTTCCAATTGGAAAAGCTTGAAAGCATCAGTTCAATCGCTATTGAGACGTTTAAGGCATCCTCCTCCCTAGCCCGCATGAAAGCGGTCACCCGCTCGACCCTGAAGGCCTTGGGAATAGCCATCTATGACGAAGTGACCAGTCAGAACAACGAGAAGACAGTTGGAGAGGAAGTGCTTGGCTGGCTTATGAAACTTGCCAACTATGCAAGCGAAAGTGCGGACGTGCGGTCATCACACTTTCTGCCCTCCACAGCATGGGTAGGGGCAGCCAACCTTGATCCTGGTGAATACACCCTGCATGTGGCATTTCAAGACGGGGGAGGAAGGACCATCTATACGCAGACCATCACCAAGGTGGAAGTGAAGCCCTCAAGGGCCAATCTTGCAGAAGCGATCTGTCCCCTATAACGAGAAGCTCCCCCAGGCTCTGCATGAGCCTGGGGGAGCAAGCAACACAAACTAAAGGTCTAGTCATCTTCCTTTTCCAAGATCATATCCTCTTCATCAGAGTGGTATGTACCCTTCTTTGCCCCTTTTGGAGGATC
>CAYSIH010000173.1:0-3985 GCA_964431005.1 uncultured Sphaerochaeta sp.
TACCAATCGGTTTTTTACTATATTGAGTGGCTCCATCTTTGTCAAGCCACTATAGAGATCAATCATCTTTATTGACAGTGTAACCTTAACAGGGCATCATGAAATGAACATGAGAATTCCCATTTTTTTTAAAAGAAAGAAAATAGTACCTCCTATGGTATCAGAATCAAGCGACCATAAAAGGTCAAAGCTAGATACCCTCAAGGCTGGTAGGCTCGCCCAGTTGGCACTTGAACTTACCTCGTCCCTTATTGGAGAGTTCGGCCCAAGGGTGGCTGGAAGCAAAGCGAGCCGTGATAGCGCAGCAGTTCTCGAAGAGCATCTGAAAAAATATTGTACGACCACAGGATACCAGGAGTTTACCCTGCACAGCCGCGCATATACCCTCTGGCTGAAACTCATGGTAGTGGTCTACCCGACTGTTTTGGCCTTTCTCTGGTTTGGACTTCCTTTTTTGGGTACGCTTGTCTATATCCTGTTCTGCTTCTATATATTTAGGGAGTTTCTGGTCTTCAAACCTTTAGGTGAAAAACATACCCCATCCTCGCTAGGAGCTAATTGCCATGGCTCCATCGAACCGGAAAAAGAGGTCCTGCATACAGTCATCTTCAGCGGTCACCACGACAGTGCCCGTCTCTATCGGTACAACAAGCTTGATAGGAAATCGTATTATAAGAAGGTGTTGGTTCCTTTTTTTCTTTTTGCCCTGTTGGGGTTCTCTTCGGTGGTACAACTCATCACTGAAATACTGAGTTTTCGTCTCTTCGCCATCAACCTTCCACCCTTGGCCAATTTCATACTGAACTTCCTGCTTACCCTTGGGATCCCCTTGCTGTTTCCCTTGCGTGACTTTGTGCTTGAAGAGGGGTCTCCAGGAGCTGGGGACAACCTCATCTCCTCAGCTATGGGTGTACAGCTGGCAAGATTTTTTGACTGGAAAAAAAAATGCGGGGAACCTTTGCAGCATACCCGTCTGATCTTTTGTTCATTCGATGGGGAGGAGGTAGGCCTTCGGGGATCACGACATTGGTTTGAGCAGAACCTGGACCTGCTTGAGGATCCTATCCATCTGAACTTCGATTCTCCCTACTATGAAGATGAGCTGACCTTTCTTGAACGGGATGTGAATGGGTTGCAACCCCTCTCCGCCACGTTGGCAAGGCGCTGTGTCCAGATCGCCCAAGGGATGGGGTATGCTGCACAAAGTGCATCCATCCCGATCTTTGCTGGCGGGACAGATGCAGCCTCAAGTGCTAGGTGTGGCGTCGATGCCACCACCCTTACGGCAATTGCTTGGGATGACCGTAGCAAGCCCGCTGTCTACCACACCGTTGATGACACCGTCGCGGCAATAGAGCCCAAGGCGGTGGAGCATGCCATATCGATTGCGATACGACTTGTTGAGCTCGTCGATAGTGATCGGTTGTATGAGGATGCTGATGTGCTTCTCAAAGAGGAGCCTCCGGTGGACAATGATGGTCCTGACCTTAAGTTCAGTAAGTTTACTACTCGGTAAATACCACGTGGTCCCGGCCATTCGATAGTTCGGTCACTGCCTCGGAAACCTGTTCTTTCTCAGTAACTGCAAGGGTTCCCGCAATGCTGACATCTGTAGCGAACTGTTCATCAACAACTACCGCATTCGCTTCCATGAGTAGTTTCTTTATGGGCTCATATAGGTTATAGGATGTTGTTAAGAAGAAACTACACTTCTCGATGAGCTCTTCAGTCTTGAGTATCTCAAGGACACTTCTGGCACTGTCTCCATAGGCTTTCACCAGACCTCCAGTGCCCAACAGGGTCCCTCCGAAGTATCGTACAATAAAGATAGCGACATTGGTGATGCCGCTGCCCTTGAGAACTTCTAGGGCAGGTCTTCCTGCTGTGTTCCTGGGTTCGCGGTCATCGCTGTAGCTAAACTCATCCCCATGCTCGCCAACTACTGCAGCGTGTACCACATGGTTCGCCCCAGGGTGTTCCGCCTTTAGGGTGCTGACCATCTCTTTTGCTTCTGTAAGGGAGGTGCAAGGAACTGCAAAGGCAAGGAATTTTGACTTCCTCACCTCCAGTTCTGTCTGTGCGCTCTCCAATGGGATTCTCACCTTTACCACCTGTGTCCGAATAGATTGTCTTGGCCTTGAGGGATTGTTGTTGCAAGGAGGGAAGCAGCCGTATCAAGTGCTACCATCTCGTCCTCAGCAAGTTGTATCGATCGTGCTGCCAAGTTCTCTTTTAGTTGGGCTTTGTTCCTAGCTCCGAGAAGCAAGAGGTCAAAGTCCTGCCCCATCGCCCACCTGAGGGCTATCTGAGCCATCGGTCGCTGGTGCTCCTCACTCAGAGCTTCAAGTATAGCATAGAGATTTTTGTAGGTGGGGTAAGCCTTTTCACTGAAGACATAGAGCGAGGCCCTGCTATCGAGGGGGGCGCTAAGGTGCTTGCCGTTGAGCAGGCCCAAGCCTAAGGGGCTGTAGCCCACCAGCTTGATCGCCTGCTTTTTGCAGTAGGGGACAAGGCTTTGCATCTCAGCAGTCCAAAGTAGCGAACAGGGACTCTGCAGGTAGGAGATGGGGTACGCTTCAAATGTGGGTAGTAGGCTTAAGGGGAAGTTGCTCAGCCCTAAGGAGCGGACCAGGCCTTCTTCCTTTAGCTCTGCCATGGCATCGAGTATGTCATTGAGGTCGAGGGTACTGCTTGGCCAGTGGAGGTAGAGGATATCCAGATAGGGGGTGCAGAGCCTTGCGAGGCTCTTCTCTACATCCTTTCTGACAAGGGTAGGACCCTTGGGCATAATCTTTGTTGCAATGCACAGTTCATCGCGCGCTATGGTGTTTGAGAACCTTCTCAGCTGATGACCCAGCATCTGTTCGCTACTACCGTTTCCATAGGAAGCGGCAGTATCGAAGTGTCGTATGGAATTTCTAAGGGCGGCATGGAGGACCCGTAGGGAGTCCGACCTCCTTTGGTCCTCCCAAAAACCGAAAGAGGGTCCGAACTGCCAGCACCCGAGGGCCAACTCAGGCCTGTTCATCGTCCTCTGTGGTAACGAGCTTGTCGAGCATCTTCTGTTCATCGAAAATGAAGAACCCTTCGACTTTTTTCCCTTCAATAGCCAGAGGCAACCAGTGGAGGTCATCCTCCCACATCTTGTCATAGGGAATGTCCTTGATGGGAGACCAGAAAGGTCTGGCTTCTTCTGTTTCAGTAGGGGTACCGCTATAGGAGTCAGCAAAGAAGACGTAGGCACGTTCGGATAGGCCGTCCTTAAATTGGAAGTTGAGCTTACCTACCAGTCTGGGATCATGGATATCAAGTTCAGTCTCTTCCTTGAACTCCCTGATGGCGGCCTCACTGGCAGTCTCGGCAAGTTCGATGTGTCCACCGGGGGCATTGACAAGTCCTGCGCCCAACCCTCGTTTCTTGTCGATGAGCAATACCTGATCGCCTTCGAAGAGGAAGGTTATGACACACACTTCCTGGGGGTCCCAAAGGTCCCAATCCATCTCAGCTACTGTATCAGGGACTACCAGAACAGCGGGCTCCTCTTCAACTTGGACAGGTTTGGCTTTTTTTGCGGCTTCAGCGGCGGCTTCCTCTGGATGTGCCTTTGCATAGCAATTGACGCAGGTGTTATCGTCATGACCGATGATGTGGTTGAAATCCATTTTTGATCCACACTCAACGCAATGGATCCTGAATGGCAGGGCCTTTTTCCTGAGGAGGTAGAGAAGTCCTACACAGAGGGCGAACACAAGCCAAGCGAGGTTGTGATTGAGATCGCGAGTGAGTATGGTTACGATCCCTATCTCAAACACTAGGAGAATTGCTGCCAAATAGATGGTTGCAAACCGTTTTTTTTCCGTTCGTGGAATTTTTCTTTGGGTGAAATTCACCAACAAGATGGCTATCAGCGCCCAAGTATAATACTTCTCAATGGTTTCTAAAATCATGAGACTTAGGGTATAGTGCTCTGAAGCATTCGTCAAGC
>CAYSIH010000174.1:0-3975 GCA_964431005.1 uncultured Sphaerochaeta sp.
AGATAAACATTTCATATGTCCCAGGGGTGTGTTTATGGCGAGGAAGAAAGCAAGGGAACAGGAATTGGATACGCTGCAGCTTGAAGTGCCAAAGGAAGAGATGCCGCGTGTGAGCCTCGAGGGGTGTGAGATCGTGCGCAGGCAGTTCCTTTCCCACCTGAAGGAGAACATCCTTACCATCAGGCCTGATGGGATCCAATTCAACAATGCATGCATAACCCGGATGCCCGATGTGCGATACGTTTATCTGATCATCGACAGGAGCAAGCGCTGGTTCATCATCAGCTCCTGCGACGAGGATGACAAGGATGGCCAGAGGTGGTGCACCCTCAAGCATGGTGAGCGCAAGAGCCGGAAGATCCAAGGCAAGCCATTCTGCGACCGCATCTATTCAATGATGGGGTGGAACAAGGGCTATGGCTACAAGATCTGCGGCACTTTAGCACTGCAGGTGGAGGATGAGGATAGGCTTCTCATGGTCTTTGAACTCGACGAGGCTGAAGCCCATGCAATGTCTTCCAAGGCACGCTCATATGCAGGGGTGGAGGACGCCGAAGTTGGTCCTGAGGAACTTGCAAGGCTTGATGAGCTGGAGAAGCAGCGACAGGCCGAACGTGAGGAGAGGGCTGTTGCCAAGGCATCCGGTGAAAGAATTGCCCGTCGGTATAATAAGGGCGTCACACTTCCAGATCAGTGGGGCACAGAGACCTTTGGTGTCCCATTCGAGGAACATAAGGCGAAGGCTGATATTCCCCAATTGCCTGCAAGGGGCGATTCCGGTGATCTGTTCATCGTGTCCGACAAGCGCTGATGGCGAACACCCCGATTGGACTGGAGGCTCCTGCATGGTGATGGAAAGTGGCATTACAGTGAATTTCCATAACAATGAGATAAATATCAGAATCAGGACCTTGAAGGAACTCAGGTCTCCCCGGTTTGTGCATATCCTCATCAATGCGAAGGAACGGCACCTGTACATCCAACGGTGCGAGGAACGTGACAATGACGCGTTCCCGATTGACTATACTGCGGTGGAAACCGATAGGAAGTGCCGTTTCAAGGCAAAACCGCTGGTCATCTACCTCGCAAGCATTATTGGTGTCCCTTATCCATCCCAGTCCCTTCGGTTCTGTGGCCGGCTCCTGGAGGATGGAGATACCGTTCTCATAGACCTGGACGATCATCAGATCCTCTCATATTCCGATAATAAGGTATCGGGGGTACGCCGTGGGTGATTCGGTCAGGCGGCTCAGTAAGGGGCTGCCATCAGTGGTACAGGAACCAACGTGCGCGAGTGTGCTTCAGGCGGCAAGTAAGGATGATGTGCGCGAGCGCTACAGCAGGCCCCGCGATCTGAGTAAGATCAGGGTGATACCGGCCAGGCAGGAATCGGATCCGTTTAATCCCAAGACCCGTAAGCGTGTAGTGGTCTACTGCCGCGTATCGACCGATGGAATTTCCCAGACCTCATCATTCGAACTGCAAAAGAACTATTACCTGAGATTTGTCAGGAAAAAGCCCGAATGGAAGCTTGTCGGCCTCTATTCCGATGAGGGCATAACAGCCACGAGTTTGGAAAAGCGTGTGGGACTATTGACCCTGCTCGATGATGCCAGGGCGGGGAAGTTCGACATCATCGTGGTGAAAAACCTGTCACGCTTGGCCAGGAACCTCATGGACTGCATGAACATCATCTATGAATTGAGGGCTCTGCCCCATCCCATTGGTATTCTCTTCGAGACTGAGAACATGTTCACCTTGGACAAGAATGTGGATTTTACGTTGCAGGTGCTTTCTTTGGTTGCCCAGGAAGAGAGTCATAAAAAGTCAGAAGCCATGAACTCCTCGTATCAGCAGCGCTTCGGCTCGGGGCAGTTCACCAAGCCCGACCTGCTCGGTTATGACAGCGTCGGAATCAATGAGATCACAGTCAACGAAGAGGAGGCCCAGACCGTCCAGCTGATATTCATGATGTTCCTCGCTGGTATCCATCCCTCTACCATTGCCGATGTGCTCATCATGCTAGGGCGTAAGACGCATACCCACAAATACAAGGACGGGCGCGTGAAGGAAGGGGTGGTGAAGTGGACCTCCCAGTCGGTGAGCAACATCTTGCGCAATGAGCGCCGGTGTGGGGATGTGCTTGCCCAGAAAACCTACACCCCGAATTATCTTGATCACAAGCCCAAGAGGAATGAGAACAATCTTCCCCAGTATTATGCGAAAGACCAGCACCCGGCGATTGTAGCACGAGAGGATTTCCTTCTGGTGCAGAGGATCCTGGAGGCCAACAGGGGTGGGTGGAAGTTTGGCCTTCCCGAACTTGGGATCTACGAAGGTGGTCCCCTAGGCGGCTTTGTCTCCACCGTACCGAATTGGCGTGGATTCACCACTGAAGATTACAACCGCGCCGCCCTTAGGGCGAATGGAGTGCCTCAGGCAGAACTTGATGAGTTTGAGAAGCGCCTCGGCTATAGAAATTACAACGAAGGTTCCGACCAAACCGATACTCCTGAGTTCCAGCATGCATTGGCGATCGATTCGGATGATTATGACCTATTCCCTGAGGATAACGTTGCGCAGATGGAAGTAGGCAAGGAAGAGGTGGTTGAGAGTTTCAGGAGTCTGGTTGAGTCGATGCGTGAGGGCCAGGAAGAGGAAGTGGACAAACGGCAGTTCGGTGGCTATGACCTGAGCGGCTGCGAGGTGGTCCGTCCCCATTTCTTCAATGTCCGCGACAAGATCAGTTTCACCGCCGATAATAAAGGCATCTACTTCAACAAGTCGTGCAGCAATCAAATGGGATTGGGAAAGCACCCAGCCCAGTTCGTGGAGCTTGCCTACAACCCGATCGAGCGCCTGCTCGTGGTGAGAAAAAGCAAGGTTGAGTCTGAAAGGACCATCCGCTGGATTGGTGAGCAGAACGGCAACCCCTGCATGCGGCGTTGCACCTGCAAGGGCATTTCAGGTGCCCTTTATGGGAATATGGGTTGGAATGAGAATTTCAAGTATCGCGTCCTCGGGTCTGTTACAACGATTGGTGAAGAGGATGTGTTGGTCTTCTTCCTAGAGGAATCGATGGCAATCGTTCCAGCCAAGGCGGGTAGCATCAAAAATATTGATACTGATAGCATCGATGAACAGCAAGCTAGGGATATCGTGAGGGAAGGGTATCTTCCTGATCAAGGCTACGTGCCTGACCTGACTGACTTCGACCTGGGTAATGGCCCGATGGCAACATCCGTCAGGAAGCTATCAAGGAGCCGAGCCATCTACTACGATGACCTTACCGAGAATGCGACAGGGGATGTGCATGTTGCCGACCTTGGCGACAGGAAATATGATCCTGAATGTGTGCAGCGGATGATCCAGAAGGGCATCACACCGGCCGAGGGATGGCTGTACCTCAAGGGTATGGCTGTGATCCGGAAGAACTATTTCACCATCTTTCCCATGGAATGGTCCGATGGTTTTGGTGAGGAGTACTATCAGGTTCAGCGCAGGAAGCTGTTTCAAAGGTTTGGTGATCCTGATACGAAGGCCATGAGGCGTGCCATACCGTATGGTTGGACGGTTGGTTTGGATTTGCCAAACGAACGGACCGTGCAGGAGACTATTGAAATCCTGAAAAATAAGGCTGTATGATGATGGCTCCATCAGGTTGTGGAAAATGGATAATCCCTCTGGCTGAAATTCTTGCTCGACAAATCTTGGCCCTCATAAATCTGCCTGAAAAGTTCATATCACTAGGTTCTGAGCAAGAGTCGGTTTTCGAAGAAAAAACCGGCGCGGAGCAACTATGCTTTATCAAAAACATCCCCAATTCTTTCCTCTCCGCCCATTTCCTTGGGCTCCTTGGTCGGGTTTAAGAATCTCACTACCGCTATATATAGCGTAATCAATAACACAATTTAATTATTAGGCTCCATATATAGCGTTTTACCTGCTAAGACGCGGACGGTTAGTCGTTTTGAA
>CAYSIH010000175.1:0-3918 GCA_964431005.1 uncultured Sphaerochaeta sp.
TGTTTGTCGGCGAAGGGGCCAGGCTTAGGTACTCAACGGTGGAGAATTGGTCTAAGAACATGATGAACCTCAACACCAAGCGCGCAAGGGTCGAGAAGAACGGCTCCATCGAGTGGGTGTCCGGCTCGTTCGGTTCGCATATCTCCATGCTCTATCCTTCGAGCCTTCTGGTTGGTGAGGGTGCGCATTCTGAGTTCACAGGGATCTCCTTTGCCGGCAAAGGTCAGATCCTTGATACCGGGACAAAGGTCATCCACTCAGCACCCTATACAACTTCGTCCATCAACACCAAATCCATTGCAAAGAATGGAGGGCACTCCATAACCCGAAGCGAGGTCATCATAACTAAGGCTGCTCTTCATGCCAAATCCTCCATTTCCTGTGAGTCGCTGATGCTGGACAGCGAATCCCGAAGCGATACCATCCCTGCTATGGATATCCGAAGCGAAGATGCCGATATTGGTCATGAAGCGAAGATCGGGAGGATTAGTGACAGGGCTATCTTCTACCTGATGAGCCGTGGGCTCAATGAAGGTGAGGCAAAAGAGCTTATAGTAAGGGGCTTTGCCGAACCCATAGCGAAAGAACTCCCCATGGAATATGCAGTTGAAATGAACAACCTGATCAAGATGGAGATGGAGGGCAGTATAGGATGAACAGGATACAGACAGCCTCTCTAGAGGTAAATATCCTCCCTGTCCCCACCTGGAGACACCTGAAGATGAACGGGTGTGAAGTGGAAATATCCTACGAGCAAACATCTTACACGCCCTTTGAGGAATTGCTTCTTCTCGAAAAGGGAGGCTTGCTACAACGCATGCCTGCTTTTTCGAAGCAGGAAGAAGAGAGCTTGTTAAAGGAAGGAAGCCCTTACTTGTCAACAGAGAGACCACAGGGGCAAGGCTTGGCTTCCTTTGTTCAGGAACACAGCAATTCTGGCTATAGGGTGTGTATAGAGGAGGGGCAGGGGCAAGAACGCCCTCTTGTCCTGAATCACCTCCTTGATGAGGAAAATCCCACACTCATTGAAAGGGTTTTCGTGGATATGGAACCACGAAGTAATGCCACCCTAATCCGAAGCCTACGCTCTTCACAGCAAGGAAGAGTTTTCTTCCATGCAGGTTCCACCAAGGTAGAAGTAGGGGCGTATGCCAATCTGACGATGGTGAACCTGAGGTTCCTCGATGAGGGCTCTACTGACTTTGATGAACTGCTTGTCACCCTAGATGAAGGATCTACATTCACTCTGGTGGAGATCGTAATGGGAAGTGCCCACTCCTACATAGATACCCATGTTGATATGCAAGGGCAAAAGAGCAAATGCACCATAGGGTGTATGGATGTGGTGGATAAGGAAGGTTTGGCGGACCTTAATTTTCATGTGGAACATCTGGGAAGGGATAGCTCCTCCTCCTTGTCGGTACGAGGTGCCCTCCTAGATAGGGCGGAAAAGCTATTTCGGGGAACCATCGATTTCCATAAGGGATGCAATGGGAGCAAGGGAAGGGAAGACGAATACACTCTTTTGCTCTCACCTACGGTAAAAAACCGTTCAGTCCCTCTTATCCTCTGTGGCGAGGAGGATGTTGAGGGAGTGCATGCAGTAAGTTCGGGCAGGCTCGATGGCAATGCGCTGTTCTATCTTACCAGCCGAGGAATCGATGAAAAGAGAGCCAAGCGAGTATTGGTGGAAGCCCAGCTTTATCCGATCCTGGCAATGATCTCTGACAAAGAGGTTCTCTCTGAAGTACAAAAGCGACTCTCCAGGAGGTTGGACAGCCATGTATAATAACCCGTATAGAAAAGATTTTCCCATTTTTGAAAACAGTGATCTCATCTATCTGGATAGTGCCGCTACAAGTCAGAAACCCTCTAGCGTCATAGAGTCAATGAGCAGCTACTACCTGCATACGAATGCCAATCCCCATCGGGGTCTCTACTCCCTTAGTGCAGAGTCGACCCGACTGTATGAAAAAGGGAGAAAAGACTTTGCTTCCTTCATCAATGCCGCTGACCCTAGGCAGATAATCTTCCTGCATAATGCCACAGAGGCACTAAACCTGTTGGCCCTTTCCTATGCGAATAGTGTCCTGAAACCAGGGGATGAAGTGGTAATTCCCATCAGCGAACATCATAGCAATCTTGTACCTTGGCAAGAGGCCTGTAAGAGGGCCGGAGCCAAGCTTGTCTATCTTCTGCTCAACAAGGATGGTGGTATTGATGGTACAGAAATAGAGAGAAAGATAACAAAAAGAACAAGGATTGTTTCCTTTGCCCAGGTGGGCAATGTCCTTGGGGTCGCTCTCCCCTCTGAGAAGCTTATAGCAAAGGCCCATGAAGTGGGGGCAATAGCCATAGTCGACTGTACCCAAAGCATCGCCCACATGCGAGTTGATGTAAAGGCCCTTGATTGTGATTTTGCCGTATTCTCTTCCCACAAGATGTTCGGCCCTGCAGGGGTGGGGATGTTGTATGGCAAGATGGCTTTGCTTGAGAAAATGCCTCCTCTTCTGACGGGAGGGGATATGATCGAATATGTCTCCGAGAAAAATGCCACATTTGCAGAAGTCCCTCAACGCTTTGAAGCAGGGACCCAGGATGTAGCAGGGGTGGTTGGCCTTGACGCGGCTCTTTCCTATATAGAATCCTTGGGGTATCCGACACTAGCGAGGTGGGAGGAAGGTCTTACCTCCTACTGCCTTGCAAGGCTTTCTGCTCTGCCTTGGATCACAGTATATGGGCAGGCCGAAAAGGGAATGCATCGCTTCCCCCTTATCACCTTCTCTGTTGAGGGGGTACATCCCCATGACGTAGCTACCCTGCTGGACAGCGAGGGTATAGCCATCAGGGCAGGGCACCACTGTGCCCAGCCTCTGATGCACTTCCTAGGTGTCCAGGCAACTTGTAGGGTGAGCCTTTCAATCTACAACAGTAAAGGGGAGGTAGACAGACTCCTCGATGCTTTATCGAGCGTAAGGAGGATTTTTGGCTATGCAGATTGAAGAGTTGTATAGGGAAGTGGTGCTGTCGCACAACAGGTCACAAAAGAACCGCAGACATCTTGCAAAGCCAAGTGTTACGGAGCATGGGGTAAACCCCTCCTGCGGTGATGACATCACCTTGGAGATTGATATCACCGAAGAGGGGATTATCAGAGACATTTCCTTCACTGGGTCCGGGTGTGCCATCTCCCAAGCCTCTGTCTCGATTCTTGCAGACCTGGTTCGAGGCGAGAGCGTCCTAAAAGCAAAGGAACTTTTCGACCTGTTTTTCAAGATGATCGAAGGTGATGAAGCGGATCCCCGCTTGTTGGAAGCTTCAGTGTTCTCTGCCATGGCTCATATGCCTGCAAGGATCAAATGTGCAGCTTTGGGGTGGAGGACGCTGGAAAAGGCCCTTGAGCCGTATTGGGAAGAGAAGAAAACGTAGAGTCTGCAGAAATGTAGATGATGACAATAGAGAGATTTACTGGAATTCTTTGGTTTTTACTAAAATCTGGTAAAACCCAGATACTAATCATCATAAAAGGAGTCTTTTATGAAAAAACAATTTTTTACTATTCTAGGTGTTTTGTTGTTAGTTGGTTTAATTGCGTCTTGTGATGGATCTGTATCCCCTGGAGGAAAAGGCAGCCTTTCGCCTCCCTCTTGGATTCAGCATACTTGGGAAGGGTCTCGGACAGTTGTAGATGAAGATGATCCATCTATAACAACTACTGTAGAAATAACATATACCTTCACTGGGGACAATGTTACAAATACATATGAAGTAGAATCAGTATATACCAAATCTGCAAGCTTTAAAGCTGGTGAGGCAGATGATGGTGATACCATCACAGAACCTGTAAAAACATCAACCGAGTACAAGGTGAAGGTAGTTGAGACCGATGGTGATACTACGACCATTTCATTTACTAAA
>CAYSIH010000176.1:0-3913 GCA_964431005.1 uncultured Sphaerochaeta sp.
GAAAAGCTTTCAGACATGAGTACCACATCAATTTGTGGGTTGTTCCTTTGAGCTTTCACCTTGTTAAGCCTGTCAGCATTTCCACTTGTCTCATCGATGAGAACCTTTACGCCGTACTGCTCTTCAAAAGCGGCGGAAAGCTTCTTTACGTTAGCTGCAGTCCATCCCCAGGTGGCTACCACCAGGCTAGCACCTTCATACGCACTTTTTGCATCAGAGGCGGGAGCCTTTGTTTCCGCCTTGCCGGCGGCAGGGAGTATTGCGATCGCGAAGATCACAATCAGGAGCAATGTCATCAGTTTTTTCATCTCTTCCTTTCCTTTTCCACTCTATGTGGTTTTGAATATCCGTATCTTTTCGGGAGGTAGGTACACACCAATACTCTCACCGGAAAAACCTTCATAATCGCTGAGGTGCGCGTACAGAGGCTTGTCAAACACCTCACGAATCTCCAAACGGGTGATATTGCCCTTGTAGGTGGCATTTCCTATCTGGCCGCACAACAGGTGTTGTTCGTCTAGAGCAGCCAAACGGATTTGTTCAGGTCTGATAGCAAGAGTAATGCGATCCCCTTCGGCAAAGGAGGGGTCCATACGGGGAAAGGTCAGCGTACGGTTATTGGAACAATGAAGACTGGTCTTGCCATCCACGTGCTTCCCTACTGTAGCATCAATGAAATTTACGAATCCCATGAAATCAGCAATGAATAGGGATGCTGGATTTTCAAACACCTCTTGGGGACGCCCGACTTGTGCGATGGCTCCCTTATCCATGAGCACCACCCTATCAGCGAGGCTGATAGCCTCCTCCTGGTCATGGGTAACCAAGATAGTGGTAATGCCAAGCAGCCTTTGGATGCGCTTGATCTCCACCTGCATTTCAGTGCGCAGTTTCGCATCAAGGTTCGATAAGGGTTCATCCAACAACAACACCGAGGGCTCCATGATCAAAGCACGTGCCAAGGCTACCCGTTGTTGCTGTCCGCCAGAGAGTTCACGGGGATAGCGATTCTCCAGTCCTTCGAGTTTTACTATCTGGATGATATGG
The DNA here is from genome assembly GCA_964431005.1 of uncultured Sphaerochaeta sp. GTDB lineage: Bacteria > Spirochaetota > Spirochaetia > Sphaerochaetales > Sphaerochaetaceae > Sphaerochaeta. Next base: position 1,048 of record CAYSIH010000176.1, read on the forward strand.
TCAACCTTTTCCTTTATCGCCTTTTTTGAAAGGCGTTTGAGTTTAAGTCCAAAGGCGATATTATCACATGCTGTCAGGTGGGGAAAAAGTGCGTAGTTCTGAAAGAAAATACCAACATTTCTTTTATAGGCAGGTATTGCATTCATCACAACACCGTCTATAGTGACAGTTCCGGCATTCACTTCAGTGAATCCGGCTATCATACGCAGTGTAGTGGTTTTACCACAACCGCTTTCGCCAAGCAGGGCAACCATCTCACCGTCAGCAACTGTGAGGCTCAGGTCGTCCACCGCGGTAAAATCGCCAAATTTTTTAGTCAGATGGTCTAGTTGTAGAATAGCCATGTATGGACACCTCCTTAGGTTGGTGATCAGTTATTTTAAGAACATATCGAGTCCGACAAACCTCTCCATCAGGACAATACAGACTAGGGACAGGATGATAAGCAGGGTGGAAATAGCTGCCAAGGTCGGGTCAAAAGAGAATTCCATATAGTTCATGATTCGTATGGGGAGGGTAATAAACGATGGGGAGCTGAGCATGTTTCCCAATACCGCTTCGTCAAATGAGTAGAGAAACGAGAGCAGGGACCCTGCCATCACCCCGGGCTTGATCAACGGCAGGGTAACTTTGAGAAACGTTTGGCGGGGACTCGCCCCAAGCGATGCTGCCGCATCCTCCAAAGACCAGTTAAACCCTGTCAATACGGCTAACGTATTGCGGACTATATAGGGAAGGATAATTACGATGTGTCCAAGCAGGATACGAGTGAAGGCTGGAAGCAATAAGTGGGAACTGGTAATGCGCAAAAGGACAAAGGAGAATGCGATTGAAGGAACATACATAGGAGAGGTGAAAAAGGTGATCAACAGCTCCTTTCCTTTGAAATTATATCGAGTGACAGCCAAAGCGGCGCCTACCCCTAAGATGATATCAATGCATGTAGCGATAACGGCTACTTTTATGCTGTTAGCAAATCCATTTACAAAATTAGCTGAAGAGGTGAAGATATTCGCATACCACTCCAAGGAGAACCCTTTTGGCGGGAATACCACAAGAACTGTGGGACTGAAAGAGGCCAAGACGATCACAACCAACGGAGCCATGAGAAACAGCAACACCCCAACGGTAATAATCCTGGAGAATATCCCCACCCTATCATCACGCATTTTTTTGTCCTCCAACCCGTTGGTTCAAATCATTAGTGGCGAAGGTGAAAACAAACAGGATAAGCAAGATGGTGAACAGGAGGATGTAGCTTATAGCTGAAGCGAGGCCCCAGTTAAAATTCACATTCACTTCCTGGAACACCATAGTGCTCATCATTCTGAATCGTGCACCACCCAACAGACGCGGGGTCACATACGCTGTCATGCTCAACGTGAACACCAGTGTTGCCCCTGAGATGATCCCAGGGAGAGAAAGCGGCAAGAGAACCTTGAAAAATGTTATCAATGGATGACATCCCAAACTGGCAGCAGCATATTCCAAATTCTTATCAATACCTTGTATAACCCCTGTAATGGAAAGAATCATATAGGGAAGCAGAAGATGTACCAGACCTATGATCACAGCATTGGGGGTATAGAGTATCTTCAGGGGAACTTCAATTATGCCAATGGCGAGCAGTGCCTGGTTAAGCAGTCCCTTGGTTCCCAAGATGACCATCCACCCATAGGAACGGACTACAGCACTGACCAGAAAGGGGAACAGAAGCATGATCATCATCGTGTTTTTCAGCCTTGAAGTTGTCCGGGCTAGAAAATAGGCGACAGGGTACCCGAGAAAAAGCACTATGATTGTAGTTTTGAGTGAGATGCTGAGGGTGGTTTTCAGAATATTCAGGTAAAAGCTGTCAGTAAAGAATTGTATGTAATTGGAAAGGCCATCTTCTTGTAAGGTAACTATGAGGATGTAGAGCATCGGAGCAACAAATAGCACCGAAAGGGCTAAGACTGTGGGAAAGGAAAGAAAAAAGATGTTCCGTTTTCTACTCATGATTACACCTCCCTGAAGGCTCAGGGCAATCGACCTGATCGCCATCACTGTCGAAACACGATGCTATACCAGGGATAAACCGTTTGTTGAGGACATCAAGCAAGCCTTTGTCGGTAAGTTTGATCTCAGGGGAGACTGCCAAGGGCATGAGGGTAATAAAGGTCAAGGTCTCCTCATGATTCAAGTGCAACTGCTCTTGAGCCGCCTGATCTATAATAGCAAATTTGGCAGCAACGCTTTCCATCTCATCTTCACATAACAGGCCAGCAATAGGCAGGGCTATCGAGCCCAAGACGACCCCATCCAGGACCGCTGCCACACCACCTTGGGTGGCGATAACGGTATTGGCCGCCAGTACAGCGTCGGCATCGTTTGCGCTGTAGACTATCAGATTGTGACAATCGTGAGCATAGGAGGTTGCAATGGCCCCTACAAACCCTTCCATATTCCCAATGAGTCCATGCGAACAGGATCCCTTACCGGAATGTCGTTCGAATATGCTCATTTTCATGAGATTTTCCTGTTGGAGAACATTCCCAAGAACCGGCAACTCTACCTGACGATGGGTAGTGCGGCTGGTCTTTCCATCTTGCACTATGATATTGACCAACGCTTTGCTTCCCCTGGCTTCAATCTTGAAATCAGAGAGACTGACGGGTCCGATATGCATGGTATGAAAAGCTTCTGGAGGGAAAGGCTGAGCTTCAGAGGTGACTACCATCGAGTTTTCTTGGGCAACCAACTGCCCATCACTGAAAACCGAGAGGGCTTTGAAGGATGCAAGATCCTCAAGGAGGACAAGATCTGCCCCATACCCTGGGGCAATGGCTCCCTTATGGTATAGACGAAGCCGGTTAGCCGCATTGAT
>CAYSIH010000177.1:0-3872 GCA_964431005.1 uncultured Sphaerochaeta sp.
ATTCACGATCACGCAACAGCCGTACGATTGTATCGCTGGAGACTCCGCGGATATTGTCTATCTCGCGTCGGGTCACCGGCTGGCTGTAGGCTACGATGGAGAGGGTCTCCAAAGCGGCCTTGGAAAGGCGACGGTCAACCCGTTTGCCATAGAAAGCCTTGAGCCTGTCATGCAGGTCAGTAGAGGGCAGAAACTGGTAGGATCCCTGGCTTTCGACAAGATCCATCCCATGCATGAAAAGGTTGTAGTGTTCCTTGAGTTCAGAGAGTGCATCCAGCATCTGTTCTTTGGTCAACGAGCCCATCCTCATGAGTTTTTCCAAGGAAACCGGTTCATTTTCCAAAAAAAGAAAGGCTTCGGCAAGCCTTGCCTCAATGCTGAGTATCGGACCATTCTCGTTCGGGACCAGTGGTAGTTGTGCACCCTTTTTCTTCAAATCAGACAAACCTCCGCTTCCTTCTAATCCTCATCGAGGAGGATCTGTTCATCTTCACTCTCCTCATCATATAGAATTATCCTACCATCGTCAGCAGTTGTAACCCCACTTTCATCATCTTGATAGGTATCTTTGTGGAAAAATTCCGTTTCTTCTTCCTCGCTGATGGGGTATAAGCCCTCATCATCGATCTCATCGTCATCATAGGCGTCATCCAGAGGTTCGTCATCAGAGTCGATTCGCCTACGAATAAGTATCTGTCCGTATGAATCAGACTGTTCCAAAGCTATGAGCCTGAACTTACAAGCATCAAGAATTGCCATAAAGGCACAAACGATGTGCAGCATCTCCCCAAGATAGACGACAACCTCTTCAAAGGTGATATACTCCTTAGTCTCAAAAAGCTCATGCATCAGAGCAATTTTCTCATTTACCGTAACAGACTCATAGACATTGAAGACCTTGCTGGGGGTGATGCTGGTCATCATCCTGGTAAAGGATGAAAGAAGGTCCTGCAAGCTGATGCCATCGAACAGCTCTTCATCACCAAAAGGGAGCCTGAACTGAGAATCTTTGCGCATGATGAACATCTCTGAGCCACCGCCAGTATTGGTAAGCAACTCGGTGTATTTGCGAAACTTATGGTACTCTAGCAACCTTTCTACCAGCTCCTGGCGAGGGTCCTCATACTCCTCATCAAAATCCAAGTCAACAGGAAGCAACATCCTGCTTTTTATATAGAGCAGGTCTGCAGCCATCTTATAGAATTGGGTGAGGTTTCCCAACTCAAGATCCTTTGCGCTGTTCAGATAGGCCAGATACTGTTCGGTTATCTCTGATATTGGAATGTCATAGATGTTGACCTCTGACTTTTGGATAAGAAACAAGAGCACATCAAGGGGCCCCTCGAAGGATTCGAGGAGGAATTCTGTCCCATCCGGCTCTTTATCTATGTGTTCTGTTGCCTGCAATATCTGCCCCATTAGAGGTGAGTATATCTAACGATTGCCTGTATGGCAAGAAAGCGGGCAATGCCCGCTTCCCTAACCATTGTGCCAGATCTCTACTTCTTCTTTGTCGTATCATCTTTTTCAAGCGCTACTTCCAGGACAGGGACCGCTCCCTTTGGGGGGAACATGAGGGCTCTGAGCTTCTTGTCCAGATCGATGGAGATGTCGGTGTTCTGTTTGAGGAAGTCTATCGCCTTATCACGCCCTTGACCAATCTTCTCCTCATTATAGGAGTACCATGACCCGCTTTTCTCGATAAGGTTGTGTTTGACCGAAGCATCAAGGATGCTGGCGACATAGCTTATGCCCTCGCCGAACATCAGGTCGACCTCAACCTTCTTGAAAGGAGGGGCTACCTTATTTTTCACAACCTTGATTCGGATTCGGTTTCCAACAATGTCATCTGCACCCTTGCTGAGGGTCTCTATCTTACGGACCTCAATCCTAACCGAAGCATAGAATTTGAGGGCATTACCTCCGGTAGTGGTCTCAGGGTTGCCAAACATGACTCCAATTTTCATACGGATCTGGTTGATGAATACGATGGTGGTATTGCTTTTGGAAAGCAAGCCTGTGAGCTTACGCAAGGCCTGGCTCATCAGGCGAGCCTGCAGTCCCATGTGGCTATCGCCCATATCTCCGTCGATCTCAGCTTGGGGTGTGAGGGCCGCCACAGAGTCGACTACGATCATATCCACAGCACCACTACGTACTAAGGACTCACAGATCTCCAGGGCTTGCTCACCGCTGTCCGGCTGGCTGATCCAAAGCTCATCTATATTGACGCCAAGTTTTTTTGCATAGGTAGGGTCCAAAGCATGCTCAGCATCGATGAAGGCCGCAATGCCTCCAGATTTCTGGCTCTCAGCAAGGGCATGGAGGGCCAAGGTTGTCTTACCACTGCTTTCCGGTCCGTATATCTCGATGATACGACCCCGAGGGTAGCCACCTACCCCTAAAGCCTCATCCAGCAACAACGATCCGGAGGATGTCGATCCGATATCCAAGGAGTCCTTGTTGTCCCCAAGTCTCATCAGAGAGCCTTTGCCAAACTGCTTGTCTATCTGGACTCTTGCCGCTTCCAAGGCATCATGCTTTTGTGAGGTATCCGAAGGAAAACTTCTTTCCTTATTTTTCGCCATTCTATGCTCCTACTCGAAACTGTATGTTTCTCTTCATATTCAGTAAGGTTGTCCCTTGGGGCTGTTGCTTCAATCTAGCTATCCAGCAATAGGGTGACAGGACCGTCATTGGTATAGGTGACGCTCATATGCTGCCCAAATGCGCCATGTGCGACAGGGAACCCCAACTCCTGGAAAATGACCAAAGCCTTCTCATACAGAAGGACTGCGTCCTCGGGATCTGCAGCTTCATTGTAGGAGGGGCGATTCCCTTTGTGCAGGTTAGCACACAAGGTAAACTGGCTTATCACCAGAAGAGCTCCCCCTACATCTTTGAGGCTCAGGTTCATCTTGCCCTTGCTATCAGCGAAGACCCTCAGTTTGGTTATCTTGGAACAGAGCTTAGCCAGTTCTTTCTCACTGTCACCCTTCTCTATCCCCAAATAGACCAACAGCCCCCGGTCGATGTGCCCAATGAGCTCTCCTTCAACGGTCACAGAGGCTTCTATGACCCGTTGTATGACGCTTTTCATCGCCCTTGTCCGAGAGTTCCCGCCTTGATCATGTCAGAGACAAATTGGGGACGGTCCTCTGCAGTAAAAAATGCATTGCCACAGACAACTACATCAGCGCCACAAGCGGCAACGTCTTTGACGGTGCGAATATTAATCCCCCCATCAACATTGATAAGATAATCATAGCCTTCATCGGTGCGTATCTGGTCCAGTTCAGAGATCTTTCTCAATGTTGAGGAGATCATCTGTTGGCCCCCATAGCCAGGATTGACGCTCATGACCAGTACGAGGTCAACTATATCTAGGACTTGTTCAAGCATGCTCACAGGGGTGGAGGGGACTATGGAGACTCCTGCCTTACAGCCACAGCTTCTGATAAGCTGTAGCGTCCTATGCAGGTGAATCGTCGACTCAGCGTGGACTGTGATATAGTCACAGCCACTCTGGGCAAAAATCTCCACATGCCTTTCAGGGTTCATCACCATAAGGTGAGTATCAAACACCAAGGGCGAACAGGGTCGCAAATCCTTGATGAACTTATGGCCGAAAGAGATGTTGGGCACAAAAGACCCATCCATCACATCCAAGTGGACCCATGAGGCTCCACTTGTATTAACGGTTTCCACTTCCTCTGCAACACGAGAAAAATCTGCAGAAAGCATGCTTGGTGCTATAAGTAAAGGTGCTCTATTCATACACAAAGTTATAACAGGAAGCGGTTCTTTTTGCAATCTAAACCAATTCCTCCTTACAAAGAACTTTGGTTACCCCCAATCATATGCAATTCTTA
>CAYSIH010000178.1:0-3849 GCA_964431005.1 uncultured Sphaerochaeta sp.
ATGCCGACTAAAACGGCAGGCTAGAATTCCAGAATGGAATCCTAGCCTGATCTCTGTATAGGGATTTGAGTAACTCTAGTTCTGAATATCAGTATATTTGTACTGGGGGATCATGGTGAGAGGTTGTCTGTACTGGGAGACCTTGTCACTCAAGGCAACCAATAGGGGAACCTGCACATTCAAGAGAGGGCCATCCTCATAAAAGATTTCCTGCAGTTCATGATAGTATGATAACCGTTTCTCTTCATCGACTTCTTCAGATATCAAATCTATGAGTTCATTGACCCGAGAATTGTTATAGTGCGATTCATTCCAAACAGCACCACCCTTGAATGCTAAGGTCAGCATCATGGAGGGATCGACGCGTCCACCCCAACCGGTAACAGAGAGAGGAACGTTCAGCCAGTACTGTGAAAGATAGATATCCCGAGTCATGCCCTTGAGCATAATCTTAAAGCCTGCAGGGGCAGCTAGTTCCTGTACAGTTTGTGCAAGCTCCTTGCCAAAGGGGTAATCAGAGGCAAAGTACATTTCAACTGTCACACCATTAGGATACCCGGCTTCTACTAGAAGTGACTTAGATTTTTCTATGTCCCTTTTCCGTAAAGGAAGATCCTTGTATTGGGTTTGGATATTGAAAATAGGACTCTCGTTGTATTCAATCCCTTCACCTAGATTCATTTGTGAGATGCTTTTTGCGATGATATGGGGATCCATTGCATATTTGAAGGCCAATCGTACCCGATTGTCTTGCCATGGTTCCATGTCAACATTCATTGAGACGAATCGGTGTTCCTGGTAGGGTGACACCACAGAGATGCCCTCTGTTTTGGCAAGGCGTTTTTGGATTACTGGAGTTATGAAGGGGACAACATCAACTCGTCCCGCTTCCAACATGGAGATACTGGCATCTATATCAGCAACAAAGTAAATCAAAAGCTTGTCTACTTTTGGTAGTTTAGGATCCCAATAGGAAGGGTTCTTTTCGAGAACTACGGACTCTTTGGGGATATATTTGCTGAGTTTGAAAGGACCTGTACCCATAGGTTGTGATTCGCCTAATTTGGCATAATCATATCCACTTGAAAGCATCGCTAAGTTGTAATCCATGAGTTGGTAGATGAAAGTTGGTCTATTGTCCTTAAGGTTTATGATCACTGTATGAGAATCAGGGGTCTCAATCGATTCAACTATCTCAAAATCTTGTTTTTTCAGATGTCCAAGTTTAGGGTCTTGTGTTCTTTCTATGGAGAATTTTACGTCTGAAGAATCAAATGATGACCCATTATGGAAGGTAACTCCTTGCCGTAACTTGAATACCCACTGCCTGCCATCAGTTGTGGACCACTCAGTTGCCAATATTGGTTCGATCTCGCCTGTTAGGGCATTCATTTCAATAAGATATTCATACATTGAGCTATTCATGGAAATGGTCTGTCCATCCCACACCCCAGGGGTGATGAGACCTGGAACATTATCTGCAATCCGAATGACTTTCTCAGTTGAAGTTGATTCCTTTGCACCTCCTGCAAAAGCTGGGAAAGCTAAAAGAATTATCCCGAGAAACACCAAAACAAGTATTCGTTTCATTAGAACCTCCTAATTGATCGTGCGAAAGCCGCCAAAAAGGCTTCTTATACGAGATGGTATCCCTTGTAAGGATACTCAATATGAAATTGCTGCTAAAAATGTATGGGTTAACCTTACATGCTTCTGTTGTAGCATGCTGGCATGTACGCCCATGGACTAAATATAAGGCTTATCAGGATTTGTCTGTGCGTGACAAATCTATCCATTGCTGTTTCGTATCAGAATATGAGGGCTATGCGTCCAAAAGTTCTTTTGTCTTTGCTAGGGTGTCTTGAGTACCGACAAAGATAAGAATATCTAGAACGTGCAGGCTAAGATCAGGACCGGGAGAGAGAAGAATAGATCCATCTCTGCGGATGGCAATTACTGTCCCTCCGGTCTTTTGCCAGAAATTCAATGCACCCAAACAGTTTCCTACAGCTAAAGAGCCTTCCTTGATAGTGTATTCATACGTGGGAAAAGGATTGCTTGCAGAGAATCTGTCATTGGCTTCTATGAGATCCTTGGCTAGGGAGAAGAATTCCTTGTCGATCTGTTCACGTTCGGTGAGCACGTGGCGTAATTGGGAGAGAAGTTCGCGATTCTCATTGCTTTTGCTGTACTTGGTTATATATTTTTTAGCATTATCGCGAGAAATAACAGAAACACCCCTGTTAAGCTTAACTTCAACAACTTCCATCTCTTCTAGTAGGGAGAAGGAACGCCTTATAGTCTCAGGTGATACCCCGTATTCACTGGACATCACCGACCGTCCTGAAAGTTTAACGCCCTCAGCAATCTCACGCCTTACAATGCGGTTTGCTATATCCAAAGCTATCTTTTCATACACAGCAACACTTTCATGACGTTTGCGTGGGAGGGGTTGAACTTTCTTTTCCATAGGCTAATTATAGCATGTTGCTCACCTTATGAGCAACATGGGCTACTTTTCCTCTATTTTGACTTCATCCCAGATAGAATCCATCTGCTCGAAATGGTCTGTATCAAGGGGAATTCCCCGTTCTTTACAGATTTTGCTCAAGGCATTGAACCGTCTTTTCATTTTCATATTTGACCGATGTAGTGCTACTGAGGGTGAGATTTTCAAGTAGCGAGCAAGGTTGACTACAGCGAAAAGCAGATCACCAACCTCCATTTCAACTTCGTCCTGATTTCTGTCAAGGGCTGTATCAGCCTCTATGACCTCATCAAGCTCTTCACAGACCTTGTCTATGACTCCTTGCTTGTCAGGCCAGTCGAAGCCAACCTTACGGATTTTCTTCTGTATCTCGTTGGCCATCCCCAAGGGAGGCAATGATTGGGGAACCCTGCTGAAGAAATCATCTTGTAAAGCCGATTTCCCCTCGACTTCAATTTTTATCTTGTCCCAGAGATCAAGGACCTCAACACTGTCCTTAGCTTCAACATCACCAAATACATGGGGATGTCTTCTGATGAGTTTCTTACAGACATCATTGAGAGCCTCAACAATGGAGAAGTCTTCATGTTCGTGATGGATCTCCAGAAGCATCATGACATTGAGGGCCACATCACCAATTTCCTCTTTCTGTTCAGTCTTGTCGCCACTAAGAACTGCATCAAGATATTCATAGGTCTCATCCAATAGGGAAATGGCAATGCTTTTGCTAGTCTGTTCCCTGTCCCAAGGACAACCGTCTTCACTTCTAAGTAGGGACACAATTTGAAAGAGCTGCATAAGAGCAGCACTCAAATCAGTAGTTTGTTTGTAGGTATAATCAATCATGAGCATCAGTATACCCCTAAACAGAAAAAAATATACAGATATAAAGATTGATAGCCGTCTTAGCAGAGGTAAAGATTGCAATTTGAAACAAATCGATTATACTGTATATATACGGAGTAAGTACAATGAATTTCATTCCCAGGACTACAGAGAACAAGCCTATCTACCAGCAGATAGTGGATCACATAAAGAAACTGATCACAACAGAGGAGATGGCCATAGGTGACAAGCTTCCTTCAATACGGAACTTGGCAAAAGAACTGCAGGTCAGTGCCATCACCACCAAACGTGCCTATGAGGAACTGGAGAAGGAGAAGTTTATCACCACTGTTCCCAGCAAAGGAAGCTTTGTAGCAGCTAGGGATCTGGATCAGATAAAGGAAGAGTATTTGAAAAAGATAGAAACCCATATGCGAAAGATTATGTTGCTTAGCGAGTTCTGTGGCATTACAGAGGATGAGCTTGCAATGATGTTTCATCTATTAAGACTAAAGGATGGAAAGACAGTCTAGGGA
>CAYSIH010000179.1:0-3833 GCA_964431005.1 uncultured Sphaerochaeta sp.
GGCAATGGGCCGCTTGCTAATCTTGTTTCGTATCGTATCGGTGAGGATGATGTAGGACGGCATAACAAAGATAGTCGACAGCATGCAGTTAAGCAGTGCTATGCTCATCAAACTTCCAAAGTAGCGAACCGGCGTATATGAGGCAAAGAGGAACATAAGCATTCCTGCTATGATGGAAAGTGTGGTTAGGATGATAGGTCTTCCTGTCTCCTTGATGGTTATGCTCACTACCTGCTTTAAGGGAAGACGTATGGTGCGAAGATTGTTCTTGTACCGCAGTAGGAAGTGTATGGCATCATCAATGCCAGCCCCCACTGCTACTGAAGCAAAAGTGACGGTGATCATATCAAAAGGAATACCAAGCAGGTACATGAAAATATAGTTTGCCATTACCCCAGTAAGGATGGGTATAAGGGCGAACAGAGCTTGTGACAACGAAAGGAATGCCGCCAGAACGACAAGGAACACCAATAAGAAACTGATATAGGTACTTTTTTTCTGGTCAGAAAGCAAGAGGTTGGAGAAACGCAGTGATGCGTGGGGTTCCCCTCGGATCATGATCTTCGTCCCATTGGGCAGAAGGGGTAGGTTTGCTTGCAAGACCTGTTCAACGCGGGCAGCACTGGCAACGGTCATGAGGTCCTTATCCTTGGCATCAAAGTTTTGGATAAAGAGAGTGAGGGAGGATCCCTCCTCATTGAGAATGGCCCCTATGTCTGCCTTACTCTGGTTGTTCATAAGAATTACCATCCTGCTTAGTAGGTTGAGCAGTCCTGAGGAAGCTGGAATCCCTATATCACCACTATAGACAGAGTTGGCAAAGCTAACGTACGAGGCAAAGGAGAGTATTTGTATGACATCATCGCTTTGGTCCAGCACAGCTCTTTCATAGTCGTAGACCTTAGCGAGGTTCTCGCTTTGCAAAAAGAAGTTCTTCTCATCTTCAGGTGCCGTTATGGTGATGACGAAGGGGGCATCTCCGCCCATCTTTTGGGCAAAGTGTCGGGAGTTTTTTCCGAAGTCATCTTTTTCTGGCAGGTAAGACATGTAGTTGGTATTGATGTGGACAAGGTCCTTGGTCAAAAAGAAGCCTGCGATGACAACGAGCCAAATGAGGACAAAGATGGGCCATCGTCGCACGACAACTTCACTTGCATAGTCAACAGCCTGCGCTAGGTAACCGCTGCTGTACGTTTCCAGCTGTAGGGGCTTGGGAGGAGCTACAAGGGTCAGCAATGCTGGCAGGTAGGTCGCTGAGAGCACTGCACAGTAGGTGACTCCAACTCCCACAGCTATGCCAAACTCCCTAAGGGCAGGAGTCTTGGAGAAGAGCAGGCTGAGAAAGCCAATAACGGTGGTCAGGCAGGCGAAGGCGATGGTACGAAAAATCTTTTTAGTTGATTCAATAGAGTCTTTTCCGCTTGAATAGTTTGCATAGTACTCCCCAATGACATGGATGGCATAGGATGATCCTAGGTTGAGCACCATACAGGGGGTGACGATGTTTACCACTGTCAGGGCATAGCCGAGCAACTTCATGGTGCCGAAGGTCCATATGATGCCAATGACTGACATCGAGAAGGGAAGCAGCATGCTTCGTTTTGCTTTGAAGCTCAAGTAATAGACTAACAGTATGGCAAGGGCGCATAGGCCTAACAAGGCCTTGAGGTCCCGACCAAGGTAGAACATAAGGCGGTTGCTGATGACAGAGCCCCCATTGATATACACCTGTAATCCAGCATTGCGCAGATCATCGAGCATTGCAGAGAGCTCCAACTCCCTCGCATCGCTGAGCGGGGAAGTCTGAAATGAGAACAACATGCTGTTCATATCTTCACTTACCAGATAGTTCTTGATGATGGGGTCCTTCTCTACCCGGCTTTTCAAGAGGGTGGCCTCCTCATCCGTCCAGAGGGTTCGCCCTTGGTTGGGAGCGAAGGGGACACTCATCAGGCGGGTTCCCCGTTTTTCCAAGGTGACGAAATTGAGCAAGGATGAACTCTCGCTCAACTCCTTTGTGGCACTCAATTCTGTCATGACCTGCTCTATAAGGGTGAGGTTTTCTGCAGTATAAAGATTGTCTGCCTCAACCATGACCAGATAGGAGGCAGTATAGGGATAATCACTTTCATCCTCTTCGGAGACAAGCGATGGGCTGGTATTGGCACGTAGGTTTGCATTGGCATTGAGGACTTGTGTGTCAAGGACAAGATGTTCTGGCTTCGAGCCTTGTTTGGGAGGCTCTGCTGCCCCTGTCCCTCCTTCAAAGACCCTATTGTCCTCGATCTGGTACAAGAGATCTGTGTAATCTCCACTAAGTTCGAGCGATACTGCATGGAAGAGAAAAAATATGGTGATGATGGCGATGCACACTAAGGTAGTTTTGCTGTGCTTTCCAACGAAAGATAACATATCGAATTTCATGGTGCTCCTGAGCGACAGAGTAATTTGTCCAAACAAGTTGAAACTCTGTTCGGTTTGTTTGGGGAACGTCCCGTTATCATAGCATAGCTCAGAACAAAAAAGAAACCTACGTATTGCTCGTTTAGGGCTAAAAAAAGCCCCTAATCATGGTTTGATTGGGGGCTTGTTGCTGGACTTAGTCCTTATACCGTTTCTTTGATGAGAAGTTTCTGCTTTTTGCAGGACGGGGTCGTGAACTGTAACGATCACGGTCGTCAGCATAGGAGGGGCGATCACCATCACTTGGACGTGTGTCCCTTCCATATGGTTGATACTCATCATCTCTTCGTCTTGGGGACCTTGAGCGGTCATAGCCGCCACCGCCTCTTGGACGGTACGGGCGATCCTCATATCTGTCGCCTCTGGTCCTTCCTGAGAGATTCTTCCCATTGGGATTGTCTGGTTTGGCCCGGGTTACAAGGGGTCTTCCTTCCGTTCCGCGGTCAGAGAACACATGGATTATCCTCTCTGCCACTTCAACTGGTGCAGAGACGAAGGAGAAGTTGTCTCGTACTGAAACATCCTGCAGATCCCTATCCTGGGCACCTGCCTGATCGATAAGATAATCGATGAGCTGTCTCTTGTCCAAACCATCCTTGCGTCCTCTTGCAATGAAGAGTCTGGTAAACCCATCATTTTCTGAGAAGCCTCTGCGTTCTCCACCACGATCATCACGATCGTCACGTGAACGCTGGCCGCCGCCGATGGACCTGTACTTGGTTACATCAAGCTGATCGCTATAGAAGTGATCAAGCAAGGCAACAACAAGCTCTTCAGGATTGGTGTTTTCCAACAGCTGTTGGGCTAGGGGAAGGAAGAGGTCGAAGTTGACATCCTTGTTTACAAGCTCTGTCAGGGTGGTGAGGATCCTTGCACGCTTGGTGCTGATAATATCTTCAGCATCAGGGACAGTACCTCTACGGATATCAAACTTTGAGGCCCTTCTGATAAAGGTAAAGCGCTTGAACTCACGGGTAGCTACAAACGTAATGGCTGTGCCCTTCTTTCCTGCACGGCCGGTACGTCCAACGCGGTGGATGTAGGCTTCAGGATCTTCAGGAAGGGAGAAGTTTATGACATGGGTAAGGTCTTGGATATCGATACCCCTGGCTGCCACATCAGTGGCGACCACAATGTTGATGGTCTTTTCACGCATTTTGGCAAGGATAAGCTCACGCTGTTTTTGTGAGAGGTCCCCGTGCAATGGTTCAGCACCATATCCACGTTCTGAGAGCCTGCGCCCGATCTCATCGCACTGTATCTTGGTGCGGCAGAAGACCAAGCCATAAAAACTCTCTTCCATGTCGATTATTCGGGTCAGTGCCTCAAACTTGTCACCCTCTCTCAGCTCAATGTAGACCTGGTCGGTA
>CAYSIH010000180.1:0-3807 GCA_964431005.1 uncultured Sphaerochaeta sp.
CACAACGCCTTGGCGTCAAACGCTTCGGTGGACAGCAGGTAAAAGCCGGTGAGATTATCGTACGTCAGCATGGAACCAAATTCCATCCTGGTGAAAATGCAGGATTGGGTTCAGACTATACCCTGTTTGCAAAGGCTGCAGGTACTGTATTGTTCCATGTGAGGAAGAATCGCAAGTACATCAGCATCATAACTGAGTAGTTTCACCTACCGATATTGGCCGTATGGCCTGAGTAGAAGAACGCATGTTTGGATTTTCAGATGAGACCTATATTGATGTTGCCTCCGGAAACGGAGGCAACGGTTGTGTTTCCTTCCGCAGGGAAAAATATGTCCCCAAAGGGGGGCCGGATGGCGGTGATGGTGGGCGTGGTGGGGATGTTGTCTTTGTAGTGAAGAACAACCTAAGGACCCTTGGCCATCTGAAGATGGTGCGCTCCTATCGGGCTGAAAATGGGCGTAATGGCTCAGGGGAACGATGTTACGGCCGTGATGGCAATGACATTGAAATTCCTGTGCCCCCAGGAACCGTGCTTAAGGACCCCAATACGGGAGAGCTTATCAAGGACCTCACCGGTGAGGAACGTTGGGTGTATCTTAAAGGTGGACGCGGCGGTCAGGGAAACTATCATTTCAAGACTTCGGTAAAACAAGCACCCCGCTATGCCCAGCCAGGTCAGCGAGGGGAGGAGTTGCGCATTGGCGTAGAGCTTCTTGTCCTTGCCGACATAGGCTTTGTAGGATTTCCCAATGCTGGAAAATCATCCCTACTCAATATGCTTACCAATGCCCGCACTAAAGTTGCCGGGTACCCTTTTACGACTAAAATCCCTCAGTTGGGCATGTTCCGCTATGGCGATCATGATATCGTGCTTGCTGATATTCCCGGCCTTTTGGAAGGTGCGAGCGAAGGTGCAGGCATGGGAATTAAATTTCTCAGGCATATAAACCGCACTACAGGCCTTGCTTTCCTCATTGACCTCAGTGATGATCGGTATCTTGATGCCTACGATATCCTCTGTACTGAACTAGAGGCCTTCGAACCTTTGCTTTTGGAGAAGAAGCAGGTTATCCTTGGAACAAAGCTCGATGAGCCGGGAACTAAGGAACGACTTGTAGAGTTGCAGGAAAAGTATCCCGACAAAGAGGTGATAGGATTATGTGTCTACCTGGACATCGGTCTCGATGAGGTCAAGAGATCTTTCATCAAGATGGTAGGAGATACGGAAAACCCGACTCTCCAAGCCCTGGGGGACAGTACCGTAGGCGGTTTTACCACCAGTGTGGACTTGGAAGCCGAGTATCCTGACGAACCTTTCGAACTCTAGGGGGAAGAGGTGGTCAAGCCAGTCTCCACTGCAATGGTGGGAGGAAGTTTCAATCCGGTACATCTTGGTCATCTGCACCTGATTCATACGGTGGCTACCACCACTAGGTACCGCCGGTTCATTTTCATTCCCGTAGCCCAAAACAATTTCAAACGTGATGCTTCCCTAGCGGAAGCACACCACCGTCTGACGATGTTGCACCTCAGCTTCGCTTCCTATGCGAAGCTTTATCCTAATGATCCACCCCTTGAACTGCTGAGCGATCCTTGCGAGATAGAACGGGGAGGGGTCTCCTATACCTATGATACGGTCAAGCATCTCTATCTCCAGTATGGCATCAAAGGCAGGCTTGGTCTGGTCATGGGTGATGACTTGCTTGCGTCCTTGGAAAACTGGCATGAGTATGATGAGCTGAAGGAGCTGGTCTCCTTTGTGGTGATCCGTCGTGACAGGGAGGCTACACCCTTTCATGACAGTGCTGTGGACCTTGAATATATTGATAATGTTCCTGTTGAGGACTCTTCCACATCCATCCGCCAGGCTTGCACCCGCCTAGAGGGGGATGAGGAACTTCCACCAGAAATCAGATTGCTGATGCCAGAGGAGGTCGCTGCCTATGTTCAGCAGAACAGGCTCTACCGCTCTTGAGGAGGAACTCGCCTCTTTGATGAGTGAGAAGAGGTTTCTGCATAGCAAGGCAACAGGTGACAGTTCCTTGAGCCTAGTCAGACAATTCAAAGAGAAACTTGATCTGGATCTCTGTTACAAGACAGCACTCCTACATGACATTGCAAGGGAGTGGAAACATGAGGACCTTCTCTCCTATGTCGAGATGCATCGTCTCCAATTGGAAAAGGAAGAGACGAAATATTCTGTCCTTTTGCATGCACCTGTGGGTTCTCACCTGTTGAAAGAAAAGGGCTATGAAGACTCCCTCTGTCTTGCGGTACGGTATCATACGCTGGGAAGTCCAGCAATGGGGCGTCTTGGACTGGTTTTGTACATCGCTGACTACATCGAGGTTGGCAGGACCCATCTCAGTGATGCTACAAGGAAGACTTTGCGCTCCCTTGCCTCACTGGAGATGATCTGCCTGGAAATCCTCAGGATGCAGGAGGACTACCTGCTTGCCAAGGGCAAAAAGCCAGCCGGATGCTCAGAGGACCTCAAGAGGTTCCTCCTTGCAGGCGGGCGGCTATGAAGAAGGTCCTCATACCCCTGGTTTTGCTCTCTTTGTTCTTGTTGCTTTTTTTTACAGGGTGCACTTCTCAGAAGACAGAGGCATACTATGGTTTTTTTGGTTCTGAAAGCGTTGTCCTTGTGGTAAAGGGCGACCATTTGGTGGTGATGCATATAAGCCCATCGTTGGTGGAAGGGTATGCCGAAGTGGCAGGCCTTGAGCCTAAGGCAGCGCTTGAAGACCTGTTGGGAATTCCTGCCAAAGGATATTTTGGGACCGATGAGGCCTCGCTTGCTGAGGTGCGGGACCTCATTACCACACTAGCCGCTGAAAGTCTTGGAATAGCCCGTTCTGATGTTACTGATGAACTGGCACTGAGCTCTCTACAAAGCAAAGCTGGCGACTTGAGGAAAACCCCATTCGTCAGTACACTAAAGATGTTGACAGGCTTTCCCAATGGGTTGGCCTTGCTGCAGAAGATGAAAGCTTGCCACACCTATGATGTGGGGCAGTTCGTTTTGATAGATATAGACACTGATTGGAAGTTATTGAAGGACTATCTGGGCCGATGGCTTACAGGTGCCTTGCTTCTCGAGTGAAGGAGAACGATTTGATGGATACGACGGTAGCGGCCAATGCAGAAAAACTTGGCCAGTTCTTAGAAGACCATAGGTGCACGAATGTCAATATCATGGATATTGCAGGGGAGTGTTCCTGGGCAGATTGCTTTATCATTGCAACGGTAAATAGCGTCGGTCACCTCAGAGGTGTCGCCCATGAGTTGTGGGGCGAGATCAATAGTCTTGGCCTCTCTGTTGCCAATCGTCACAAGTCACCTCAGGGTGATGGATGGGAACTTATAGACTGTGGGGATATTGTCATACACCTGATGAGTGAAGAGCTGAGGGATTTCTACTCCCTTGAGAAGCTCTGGCAGAGCAGGGCTGTTGTCGATGCCGATACGGAAAAAGAAGAGTCTCAAGAAGAAGACGAAGTATAAGCATACTCCGTCTCTTGATGCAGAAAAGGTGATCGATCAGATCACCTTTTTTGTTTTCCATTTGCCTCGTGCAAATCGGATGAAATAGAGCGTTCCCCGACACAACCAGTCGATGTACATCCCAAACCACACCCCATAGACTCCAAAGCCCAGGTAGAATGAGAGCACATAGCTAGAGCCTACGCGGAAGACCCACATACTGAACATGGAGACGATCATGGTGTATTTCACGTCTCCTGCAGCCCTGAGGAAGTTGGGTATGGTAAAGGAAAATGGCCAGATCAGGGTGCTTGCCACCAT
>CAYSIH010000181.1:0-3786 GCA_964431005.1 uncultured Sphaerochaeta sp.
AAATCCTTGATCATCGTCTGACGCCAAGAGTTTCCTGCGTAGTCGTTACTGAGAGCAATCCTCCAACCTTTTTTACCAGCATCAGCTTCTTTCTGTCCTTGGGCAAAACCCAGGGAAAATACTACAGAGATTAAGAGAAGAACAACTATTAGTCGCTTCATTTGCAATCCTCCTTTAGATTTCAAAAAGACATACGTCTTTCTCTACTATAATCCTAAGAGGGTTTTTCTCCCCGATACATGGAATTATTTTTGAATACAGGGAATTTTTAACACTTAAAGAACCCTTTTGCCCCGAAGATACACTGAAGGGGCGATTCCTACCTGTTTGGTAAAGACCTTGCTGAAATAGAATGCATCCGAATACCCCACGGCTTCAGAGACTTCTGAAATGGGCATCAAAGGGTCACAATCCATAAACCATTTTGCCTTTTTTATCCGATAGTCAGTCATATATTTGACAATAGAGACACCGAGGACCTTTTTGAAAACACCACTGATATAGCTTGGAGTAACCTCAACATGAGTAGATATTGAATCAAGACACAGGCTTTTTTCACTATAATGGCTCTCAATATACCGTTTCGCCCGCATTGCCAACATCTGCGTCTTTGTAGTGGAGTTATCAGCAACAAGGGCAAACACCCTGATAGTAAGCCATTCCAACCAGTCCCTCACCTGCCCTAAATTCTCTAATGCCTGAATCTCGTGGGCGATGTCGCACTTATCACCAAGGACTGCCGAAAGGGGGAAAGAACGTTCTGAGAGGAACTTTTCGATGATCGTAACAAAGTGGAATATCTGCATAGTGCAGAGTTGCCTTTGGAGGCGTTCCTGTTGCATGTTTCTAATTATTTGGCGAATAAGGGCGAGTATATCCTTTTCTGCCCCACCCCGAAGCAGGATAGACAGTGTCCTTGCATCAAAGGAGACTTGTGAAACTGTCTGCTCTCCACCTGTAGGGGTTTTGACTGAATGATAGTGGAATACGGTCTCACGATTCGTATAAAACCGTTCATCGAGGGCCAGTTTGGCCTGTTGATAGGAAGTAGCCACATCATGAGGGGTATGGATAGAAGAGCCTACTCCCACGCTACACGAGAACTTGAAGGCAGCTGATACCTGGTGTCGCAAGAATACAGCGAACTGGGAGAGAGAATCCGCATATTCAGATTGGTGCTCTTGCGGAGAGCTGATGACCAGCACATATCTGCCTGATGCGTCTTGGGTTGATTCCACCACCATCTTTGCCGGTAGCTTCTTTACTAAGGGATCTACAATCCGATCAATCTCTTGGGGGCTTGGCAATAGCTCCTTTTTCATTGTAAGGATGAAAACCACATGCGAGTAATCCAACAATTCTGCCATTCCAAACAACCTAAACCCTGTTTCAATATCCAAAGGTTCCATACTCTCGCTATCTTGTATGAGTTTTTTAAAGAAATCTTTTTTGGTCGTCTGCTGGGGAAGATCCTTATTCTCATATAAGGAATCTCTAAATGTTATCCGCACTTTGTTGATGATCTGTTCCCTGACAGTTTCCAATGCCTGGGTAAGTTCATCAGGATTCAGTGGTTTGAGAAGATAATTGGCGGCGTGTAGCCTGATAGCCTGTTGGGCATACGAAAAATCATCATACCCTGTCAGGAAGATGATGGAAAGATCGGGGTGCGTTGTGCGTATTTGTCGTACAAGTTCAATACCGTTGATATAGGGAATATTAATGTCGACCACCGCCAGCTTCGGCGTAAGCTCATCTACAAGGGCCAAGGCTTCTTCACTATTTTGGGCCTCGCCCACTATAGTGAAACCCAAACCCTCCCAATCGACAGATTTGATGATCAGCTTACGGATGAGCAACTCATCATCAATGATGATAACAGGAATATTCATTGTATTCCCCATTTGGTATCCTCTTCTAATGGTACACGCACATCCACTTGTGTCATCTCACCGTAGACAGTGCTGATCTTAATACCATAGGACTTCCCATAGTATTGTTTAAGCCGCTGATCAACACTGGAAAGGCCAAAGCCGATTGAATTCATTTTCACTGAACCATCCTCATATACCAGCTCTTGCAGTCGGTCGGGATGGATGCCAACACCGTTATCCTTGACTCGGAGGCGAACATGCCCATCTTCTCTCCATCCTGTAATGGCAATCATCCCGTTGTGGTGGGAAGCCTTCAAACCATGATAAATTGAATTCTCCACCAAAGGCTGTAACGTCAGCTTAATGATTTTCTGGTCTAATATATCCTCGTCGATGGATATATCATACGAAAGCTTATCCTGATACCGTACTTTTTGAATTACCAGATAATACTTGAGAATATCCACCTCCTCTCTGATACTAATGACGGGTTTGCCATCACTGAGCACCCCTTTAAAGAACAGCGATACAGATTTGGTAAGATTAAAGGCATCTTCATCATTTCCCATCTGGATCAGCGAAGCAATGCTCTCTAAGGTATTATACAGGAAATGTGGTTTGATTTGTGATTGTAACGCCAGAAGTTCCAGTTCTCGCTCTCGTTCGTGTTGATAGTGGATCTGATCCATAAGTGAGGTAGCCTGCATCAGCATGACGTTGAAGGACTCAGTCAATTCTCCAATTTCATCATTGCCTTGCGGTTCCAAGAGCTCTGAAAAGTTGTTTTCAGCCGCCCCTCGCATTGATTTGGACAACTGGATAATTGGCTTTGATATTGTCTGCGTCATGAGGATTGCAAAAAGCAACTCCAATATGATACCGATCAAGCCGGTCATATACAGCAATGGGGTAAGGCTTTGCCCTATGGTAAGAAACTCACGTAAGGGAAGGACCCCAAGTATCAGCCATCCTAGCCTATTAAAATCCCTGGAGATGATGAGCATATCCCCGTTTGAAGTACTATATACCTTGGAAGACTCCGCTTCTTCTCTATCTTTTTCGAGAAATGCTTTATTGACTGCATCCATGAACTCGTTACCGTATGTTCGCATGGAAAGCACTACATTTCCATTGTTGTTAAGTATGAGATACTGCCCCATAGGGCCGTAATCAAGCTGGCTATACAGAGAGGTAAAGATTGCTTCACTGACACTGATCTGCAAAAATCCCAGCAAGGTACCGTCAGGTCCATTCCTGATGGCCCTGAGCATTGTAATGCCGACGATTCCAAGATTCTTTCCTGAATAGCTGAATACACTGGGGTCCAGCCATACACTGTCACCTTCATTCATCAGCGAAATCTCAATGAGATCATCATTTAGCAGTGGTGAAGATGTATAGGAAGGATCGGAAATGCCCTGGGACCCCACACGCACTCCCTCGCTTGTATAGATGGTGGCACCATATATGTAATTTCTCAGATATATGATTTCCTGCAGGATGGAACGCATGAGGAAATAGTGGTCGGTACCTTCATCAGGCTCCACATCCTGTAGCTTTCTCAATACAGTCTGCACAGTCTCGTTCCTTGCAACCATAGTGGCGGCTTCTTCAATATTATTAAGCCTGGCATCCATGCTCTGCACGATAATGTCAGTGCTGAGCTTGGTGGATTTTGTAATTTGGCTGATCAATTGATCGGTAGATACTTTGGTAGCTGCAATAATGACGAAAGAGATCAACAGTATAATTATAAGGAAGTTAGGGAGATATATTTTCTGCGTAATAGAAAAATCCCTATACCATCTGGTTCTGTGTTTTCTCTTATTTATACTCATTTTGGCTTAGAATCAGCGTACGAGTAAATTGGGGGGATGTCAAGAAAGGGTTTTTCCCATCTCTCTAAAAAAAC
>CAYSIH010000182.1:0-2306 GCA_964431005.1 uncultured Sphaerochaeta sp.
TGCAGGCTTTCTAATCATCTCCTATTTCAATGACTTTTATCACACCGAAAAAACTCATGAAGCGACACTGCTTGCACGAACCTATGCTAAGAGCTTGGAATCGACCTTGGATGCAAGAGCCCTGCTTAAAGAACAGTTTGATACTACCCTTAGGACAGCAGGAAACATAGCATCAATCCAAAAGAAGCCCTTTTCCAACGAGATGCTCGCCAACCTTGCCGAAATGTTGAACGTTGATGTGTTCTATCTGTTTGATACCGACCTTGTGATCATCAACTCCAGTGACAACCTCTATCCCGGTTGGATCGCCCCAAAGGGCCACCCTGTCAGGACTTTTTATGAAAGTGGACTTGATCACTATGTCGATGAGATACGAAGCGACACTGAGACTGACACCTTCTGGATGTACAGCTATCAGAGGCTTGCAGACGGAAGGATGATACAAAGCGGTATCCTTGCAGACAAGCTGGCAGAACTCTCCTCTCAGCTTACTGAACAGACCATCATTGACCAGATAATCGAAGAGAGCCCACACACCCAAATATCCTTCATCAACCCACATAATATCATCACAGCATCAAGCGATCCTCATGAGATCGGACAGGTCATTGACAAGGCCTTACACGTTATTGAAGAAGAACTTCACCCCCTATCGTCCAGTAGAGGGATCTTTGACTGGCAACTCAAGCTCTACTTACCGATTTGGGTCGGTGAAACAAGATATGGAACGCTCGCTCTTCTGTTTGACCTATCAAACACCAATAGGCTCTTTGTCCAGATATCAGCAACCATCCTAATCTTCCTGATCAGCCTATTCATACTTTTCACCATATCCATCATCAACATAGCGAATAAGAACAAGCGAATATTCAACGTTGCATATTTTGATGAGGTCACCGACCTGCCTAATATCCGATATCTCAAACAAGTGCTCCAAGCTCACGAGCATGAGAGCCTTGCACTCATCATCATCAACCCCTTGCACTTCAAATTCATCAACCTCATCTATGGCTATAACTATGGTGATACCCTTTTGCACGAAATCGCAAGCAATCTTGCTGCCATCTATTTCAAAGGGGTGACCTTGCAGACTTACCGTTTCACCGATGACCGGTTCATCATCACTGTCAAGAATTATGGATCGGAGGAGATTCTCTCTGCCCTATGCAAGCAAATCCTTTCCATCAATGAAAAGCCTGGGGTCCTTGGCTCTGTTGACATTGCCATTGGAGTCGTAGTTTGGGACAAGGAAAGCATTGATTTCGATACCATCATCAAAAAGGCTTCCATAGCCTTGAGTGCTGCAAACAAGAACAATCCCATTCAGTTCTATACTGAAGAGACAGAAGAGCAGATAGTGCGCCAAGATACGATAGAAACAGAACTCAAAAAGGTAATTGCAGGAGAAAAGGGTATTCTACATCTTGTCTATCAGCCGATAGTTGATGCTAGAAAGACCTCCATTGTCAGTTTTGAGGCGCTAGCACGGATGCAAAGCAGTATTCTAGGCAGTGTGCCTCCCCTGGAATTCATTACAATTGCAGAAGAGAGACACCTGATCATACCTCTGGGGAAAATCATCCTGGAACAAGCATCACTCTTTATGAAAAAGCTCACAGACTTGGGCTATGCATCCTACCCTATCGGAGTAAATGTCTCGGCGCTGCAGCTGTTGGATGAAACCTTTGTAGAGGCTATCAAGGAGATAACAAAGCGGGTAGGAATTGAGACAAACCAACTTGAGATTGAACTGACCGAATCAGTCTTTTCGAGTAATTTTGAGTTCCTATCCCAGCAGATACAACGCATCAACGCTTTAGGGATACGTATTGCCATAGATGACTTTGGTACAGGATTCTCCTCGTTGAATCGCCTTAGGGGCTTGATAGTGGACATGCTGAAACTGGACAAGCTGTTTGTAGACAAGCTTCTGGACAAGGAGGATACAAGCATCTCTTCAGATATAATCTCCATGGCCCACCATCTGGGCAAACAGATCATTGCAGAGGGAGTTGAGACAGAAGAGCAACGTCAGCTACTCTTGAGTATGGGCTGTGACCTCATGCAGGGGTACCTGTTCAGCAGACCTGTAGGGGAAGAGGAGGTCATCAGGCTTCTTGCAGAAGGGTTGGATGGTAACTGACAAAGCCTCCCCCTCGGGTTGTGGTCTCGAGCCAGAGGCTAAGATCGACCTTCCAAACCAATGAAGCATCAAACAGTGTGACAAAAACCGGCTTGTCCTCTCCTTCCTGCTCTAAGGCAACAAGGGTGACCCAGTGCCACTCATACAGGTTTGTCACCGATCC
>CAYSIH010000182.1:2406-3759 GCA_964431005.1 uncultured Sphaerochaeta sp.
GGCTGCCTCACTGTACTGTTTCATAGGGCCAATTGATGATCCCACCAAAGTCGTAGACCTCTGTATAGCCAAGGGCAAGCAGTTTTTTGCTGGCCTGGGCACTTCGTGCCCCGCTTCTGCAGTAGACCAGAATGGTTGCATCAAGATCGGGCAACAAGGCGGGCCTTTCGCCCTTGATAGTCTCGTTGGCTATGTTGATGGCACCTTCGATATGACCACCTGCAAACTCACCGGGGGTACGTACGTCGAGGATAATGAGGTCTTCTTTGCTGTCTATCCTCTCTTTGGCCTGTTGGGCGGAAAGCTTACGGTAGGGAGGCTTTTTCTCCCCCGAATCAGAAGAGGTCTCACTGGTACCTTTGGCAAAGGCTTTCGATACAAAAAACAGCAGCAAGAGTATGATCAGTATGATAAATATCACAATAACGGTTTTATTCATGGTAGGAACTCCTACAAATAAGATGGCAATTCCCCTCCTGTTGGTCAAGAGAGCAATTGCCATAAACAACAAAGTAGTTCCAATTCTACTCTTCACTACACTTTAGGGTTCGACGACATCCTTTTCCAACTGACTTTCCAAGTATGCCATCATAACCTCAGCCTTGGCCTCTGCCATCTGAAGCTTGCGCTCCAAAGCTTCGCTCTGCTGCTTATAGGCGTCCTTGAGATTCTTTACAGGATAGGAGGAGAGTACCCAGACTGTTCCATCAGGAGCTGTATACCGCTCGGCGACCGAGACACCCCTCAAGGCTATGTTGACAGTCTGCACACTCAGGTTCTGCAATACCTCAAGGGTCTGCTTATTCCTCAACGTCTCCCCTGCCTCTTCTACAAAGGTCACCAGGGCGTTGTCCACTGTGGTTGATGCCCATCGTCCGATGGCATCCTTTGCCCCTGACTCTGCCCTCAGGAGGCTGAGCTGTGGAGTAGACTGCTTGGCAGAGCCCACTTCATAATGGAGTGTCCGGGTGCTTTTGGGAGTGGAGGTAGTCCAGTATGGGGACCCATCGGCATTTGCCTTGGGTGTGGAAGCACAGCTTGCAAGGATCAGCAACAAGCTGACACTACAGGCCAGGGCGAGAAGTTTCTTATTCATTGCGTAGCTCCTTATTCTATGATGGAGGCAAAACTCCAGTAGGTATTATCTTCCTTTGTCGTAATAACAATCCACGAGAGAAGACCCTGCTGGGCTTATCCATGCTGTTGGTTCTTCCTTCGCGTTTGGTAATGGAGAGGAAGATAAAACCTATCAAAACTATCCCGGCATCGTTTACCGGTCTGCACTTTTCAGGAGATTAGCAAAGGCATCTTTCATCTTGGCATTTGCAGCTGCTGCTGCATCGCTCTCGACAT
>CAYSIH010000183.1:0-3736 GCA_964431005.1 uncultured Sphaerochaeta sp.
AGAACCTTTCGGGAAGCAGTCTCAAGTAAGCATTGGTACTGCTTATATCCCTATGGCCCACATACTCGCAGAGGTATGCGATTGCACAATACACATCAGTTCCCTGTTCAACCATATGTTCCAATGCATGGGTGCAGAAAGTGTGACGAAGATCATGGAGCCTCGGAGGATTTCCTTTCGAATTACATATACCGCAATCTCTATAAATCTGCTTGAAACTATTTGTCATTGACCTTGGATTGTACTTCTTCCCTTTGGCTGAAGGGAAAAAATTCAAAGTATGGCCTGTATCAAACCTCATGGACAGGTAATATTCCTTTGCTTCCTCCCAAAGTGACAATGACATGGGCACCAACCTGTCACGGTTGTTCTTGGGATTTCTGATGAGCAAAATACCGTTTTCGAGATCGACGTCAGTTAGCAGAAGATTCAAAGCTTCACTCACCCTAAGTCCAGTACAATACAGCACCCTGAATAGCATTGGGTAAACTAGCGGTCTAAATGGAGCCCAGTTACGTGTTGGTAGACTTGCGAAACTGGCATCCAAACGCGTAATTTCTTCATGTGTGAATATATAAGGGATGAAATCACCCTTGGAGATTTTAATGATCCTCTCTTCTGGAAATACGTAGTTTCCAGGATTTGTCATGTTCATGAATATTGCAAGCTGTCTGATTGCTGACATACGGCTATGAATCGTTCTGGGCTTATTTTTCCCGTTCCCTTGGAATATGTAATCGTTGACCATTTCAAAGTTCAGGGTCGGTGGCGTAGTGGTTGGGTATCTCGACAGGAAAACTCCAAGGCTTTCAAAAAGCTTCTGGTAACAACCTTTCGCATTATAGCCTAGGGCTCTCTTATAGCTTATGTAGTCATTGATCGTCTTTTCGAAGGATGTGTTTCCAAAAACCATATTACTTTTGGCCATAACAGACCTCCAGCGATATTTTTCTCAGCCCTTTTGTATCAATTCCAAGATACTTTCTTGTCGTGTTTGAATTCTTGTGTCCAAGGATTCCTGTAATTGTGGAAAGCTCTTCGTTGCTGGACAACAAATTCCTCGCCAGGCTATGGCGCATTGCATGGCAGCCATGTTTCCTGTTTTGTATGTTTATATGAGCATTTCGCAATCTTCCCGCTACAATGTTTGACAAATAGGAATTGGATAGCTTTCGATAGGGCTTGGATTGCGTAATCAGTACATGCTCTGAGTTTGATTCTGCCCTTGCATTCTTCCAATAGTCCAATATGGCAAATTTTAGATTAGCCAATAATGGTAGAACCAGTAGCTCTTTTGTCTTTTGTTGCAACAGTTCGATAGTTTCAGTATCCCAATGAATGTTAGACAATGATAGGTTTGATACATCACTTGCTCGCAAGCCCAGTTGGGAGACTAGAAGACAGATAAGATAATCCCGTTTGCCAGCATTAGAGGAAACATCAATACTATCGAGTAGAGACTTGATTTCCTCGGGTTCATAATATGAAGGCAAATGAACTTCGTGACAGCCAAAAATCACCTGCAGAGGGGTAGCAGTCTCGAGGGGCATCTGATGGTATTCGATCAAGTAACTGAGAAAGTGCCGAACTTGGTAGTGATCCATTTTTTTTGTGGATTCAGTCCAATTACTTTTCTTATCTACCAAGACAAGATAGTTAATTATCGTTTGTGCGTCTGTTTCGTCGATAGCAATCCCTGTTGTTGCAAGGTAGTTCATAAAATTGATGACACTGACTCTTTTTACCTTGAGTGTACTCTCCTTCATCCCCAAATCAAGCAAACAATACTGCAGATAGCCCTCTATTACAGGTTCATGGTCTTTGTTCAAGCATTCAAGTCGTAATCGTGAGTAATGTTGTGGCTGTAAAGCATTGAACTGGTGATAATAGTCGAGTTTGTTCAAGGCTATAGGAATGTGTGTAGCTCTTGTTTTACCAATACAGTCTTTCTGGCACAAGTCATTGCAGATTGTTGTTACCACACTCTTGTCGTAGGTGTTGATTCCCTTGGATTCAAGGTGCAGTAGAATGATCTCATAGCTTAGTTCATGTTCATGAATAGTTTTTGGCGACAAATTAGCTTTTTGAGATTTCATCAATGCTAATGTTTCATTGATCATATCTCTTAGAAATACGTTATTTTTCATAATAATATCCTCTTGGGAGTGATAGTACTATGGAAATAAGGTAAAGCTTTACCTTCTTCGTCCATATTGATCAGGGGGCAGGAAAGCAGGCTTTTCCGTAGCTGTTCTATCAGCGGGCCACACTTTGCTGACATATTGAAAAGCCATTTTTTCATATTCTGTCGCGAGATCGGAATCCCCATTCTCGTGAAGTACTGCTCCTGGCGGTTGAGAGGCATATGGTCCAAGTATTTCTTGGT
The DNA here is from genome assembly GCA_964431005.1 of uncultured Sphaerochaeta sp. GTDB lineage: Bacteria > Spirochaetota > Spirochaetia > Sphaerochaetales > Sphaerochaetaceae > Sphaerochaeta. The sequence continues at coordinate 2,387 of CAYSIH010000183.1, forward strand.
GATTATCTCTGCAAGAATCTCGTTGCTTATCATCGAGCCCTTGAGGATCCTCTCTGTCTGGGGATATGCGACGACAGTATTGCTTTCGCCGTCCTCAGCCTCATAGCCTTCTTCCGGGCCGAAGACCGGGAAGATATGGTTGTAGATGACAACCCTATGCTCCTTGCCAACCTTCGGTTCGATTCTTGTGCCAATCTGCACCATCCTCTTGCCCGTATTGGGGTCGATGGGTGCAATACAATCGTGTGTATGGTCCACATCAATGACAGGAGTGTCTGCAGGAAGCGTCGTAAGGTCATGCTCCTTGTGTGCTTTCCTTACTTTTGGGGTTGCTTCCGGCTCTTTGGAAACAGTGCCCTCGCTTTCATCCTGCTGAATCGGCTCCTCTTGGTTCTGCTTCCCGACCAGGTCGAGAAGCTCCACCTCGTCAAAGAGGTTCTGGCAGTAGGCGTCGAGGGACTTCGACTTCTCGCTTGACTTGCCAAACAGCTCGAGCTGGAACTTCTTGATCAGCTCGATGGCGTTCTGCAGCAACAGGTCCTTGTGATCTTTGGCGAACTGCAGTTCGGCATTGGCGGCGAAGAGCTTATCCTTCTCCTTGACCATTGCCGCATACTGGGCCCTGTAGGCATCGCGCTCCATCCTGAGCTTGAAAATCTCCTGGGCCTGCTCTTTTTCTGCCGGTTTTCCGGAGGCGCTACCGCCATCGCTAATCATGCCCTATATTATCATATTGCAACGAATTAGTACATAGTTTTTGCAAAATTAGGCCATCATTTGGAGGCTTTTTTCAGCTCAAGTCCCCATACAGTTCCGGCAGTTTTCTCCAGCAATCCTCACCGCTAAGGAACTGCCGTATCTGTGTCATGGTTATCTCCATGGCGGCCTTTTCGCTCTTTGGCCAGGCAAAGGTGCCCCGGGCATAAAGCTTCTTGTACAGGAGCCACCACCCGTTGCGGTCCCAGGTGAGGACTTTCACGCTCTTGCGGGTCTTGCCCGTAAACAGGAACATCCTCTTGGAAAGGGGGTCCAGCTCCATCTGTGCTATGACAATCTGGGACAGCTTTTGGGCCCCGCATCTCATGTCCACGCTTTGGGGGCATATGTAGTATTCGTAGGCATCAAAATCAAAGAACATCCAGGGCCCCCAAGGTGGAAAGCAACTGCACAAGCAGTGTTGGGGCGATGTCACCTGAAAGGTCGATGCTTGAGGCCCTCATCCTGATGCGGATTGCACCCTCAGCGACAGAAGATGCAGGGTAAGCGTAAATTCGAGGCCCCTACAATAGAGATATGTAATATCCGACAATGACAATCGTTGGAGGATATGATGAAAAGAAAAAGAATTAC
>CAYSIH010000184.1:0-3728 GCA_964431005.1 uncultured Sphaerochaeta sp.
GGGTTCCTTCAGGGAGGGATACCTGGCTGAACCTCGTCTGAGCATCCTGGTAGAGGGCTTTGAACTCCTGTTTGGAAATACCGTCATCAAACTCGACTCTCACTACAGAGAGGCCTTCACTGGTGGTGGAGCTGATTTTCTTCAGCTTATCCATTCCTTGGAATGCATTCTCTACCGGGATGGTAACTGAGGACTCAAGGTCCTCAGCCCCTACTCCAGGGAAGGGGACAATGACATTGACCCAGAAGAAGGGAACTTCAGCAAACTGCTCTTGAGGCAAGCGAACCAAGCTCAAGGCTCCCAAGATGAGGATAGTTATCATTAGTATGTTGACCAACACAGGCTTGGTTACAGCGAACCTGCCTATGCTGAATCCTTTCTGATTTTCCATTATACGTTCCTTTATTAGGTTTCTTGAGTGACGACAGAACTACCATCGAGCATGCGTGACAAGGCACTGACAAAAACCTTTTTGCCTATGAGAGAGACGTCATCCTCCATACTTTCAATGGCACTTTGATCACCGTATTGGTCTACAACCTTTACACGGACCTTTCTGGCACTGCTGCCCTCTACCATATAGACAGAGGTCATGCCTTCACGGTAGACCATGGCTGAATTTGGTACCAAGGTGTAGATGGGAGCATCTTCGTTGAATATGACCACTTGGGCTGAAATACCAGCCTTGATAAGCGAAGGTCTGGGGTTGATGAAGTCTATAAGTACAGACCAGCTTCCTGTTCTGGAATCACTGCTTGCACTGATGGCACTGACAATGCCCTCAGCTTCAATAGTCTCAGTGGGGGTGCGAATGGTTATAATCGCAGGGGCTCCTTCCTTGATGAGGAATAGCTGGTTCTGCCCTATAGGGAGTGTAATGCGCAGATGTTCGAGATCGACAACCCGTACAATCTGCTGGCCAGCCTGGATAAGATCCCCAACGACAAGATTTGTTTTCTCAGCAACACTACCTGCTATGGGAGTCTTTATCTGGGTATTCTTAAGATTGTTCTTTACCTGCTCCAGTTGGGCGGCAAGGCCGTCAACGCTGCTCTGGGTCTGTGTCATTTGGACCAGCGATATTGCTCCCCTATCATAAAGTTGTTTGTTAGCTTCAAGCTCCTTGAGACTGTTTTTGTACTGATTTTCCAACTGACTGACATTCAAGATAGCAATGGTGTCATCAAGGGTAAGAAGCACCTGGTCCTTTTCGAGCTGTGCCCCAAGGTTGAAGTCGATGCTTTTGATGACCCCTGAAGCACGGGCCTTAACGCTGACTTCTTCACGACCTTGGATAGTCCCACTTCCTAGGACTCGATCTCGCAAGGCTGCTTGTTGTACGCTCACAGCTGACGATACCACCTGGGTATAGTCTGTAGCTGCGGCAATCTCATCGAGCACAAGGCTCTCTTCTTGGTTTTTCGTGCAAGAGAGCAACAAAAGGGGGAGAATGAGTAAGAAAAAAATCAATACGGTCTTTACTGTACGCTTCATGCGACACCTCTTTATGAATTATGATACAATATCAAATTAAGGATACAAGTTATCAATTAGGATACAATTTAAACTTGAGTATGGCAAGTATTTTTTATGAGTTTCCATAAAACTCAACAGAATTCTTTGCCCATAGAACATATACTAGGCGAAAATACCCCTGTTGGTACATACTTGCACCAATATGGTGAATTGTGATAAAATAAGTTCATACTATACATGCATACTATCGGAAGCAGTGCATTTCTTATGCACATGCCCTATACGTAGGACAGAAACGATGGTCGTAGGGATTTTGTCCCTACTAAGGGCGAATTAACGCCATGCAGTAGAGCAAGTGGGATATGAGTAACAAAAAAACTGAACTTTTTCTCTTACGGGTAACAACAGTAGTGTGCCTTGCTTTTGGCATATTGAGTGTTGTTGCTTCGGTTAAGGCAAATTCTAATTCGATGCTGTTTGATGGACTGTATTCGTTGATCCAAAGCATGTTTATTCTTGGATCGGGTCGCATTGTCCAATTGCTGTTCCGTAAGGAAAACAGGAAATTCCAATTCGGCTACAGTGCTTTCGAACCCTTTTTCATCGCTATCCGATCGACAGTCATGTTGCTGATGACCTTTAGCATTGCAGCCAGTGCCTTCCATGCCATACTTACCGGTGGCTATGCCATCGATGTAACTATCGCATTTAAGATCAACTTGCTCTCCTTGGTAGTCTGTATCATTGTGTATGTAGTACTGGCCATCCAGGCTAAACGACTCAAATCCCCTGTCCTTCGTGTTGAGGGACGATCCTGGCTTATTGACTCAGCCATAAGCCTTGCGGCAGTGCTCGCCATGGTCCTCATTTATTTTGCAAACAAACGAGGATATGCCAAGCTGGCACTGTACATAGACCCCATCGTAACCATCTTCTTCATCGTAGGACTTGCACCCATGCTGGTCCGCGAACTGTTGCAAAGCAGCAGGGAACTCCTGGGGGCAGCCCCTGCATCTTCCACCCAGAAGGACCTAGAGCATATCGCAAAAAAACATGTGAAGCGGGAAGGCTTTAAAAAATCCAAGCTCTTTGCCATCCAACAGGGAAGAGGCCTCTCAGTCACCCTCTACTTCTACCTGAAGGAAGAGCGTACCCTACGCGAACTTGATGCCCTGAGGGCTAAGATCCTGTTGGACCTCAGAGCCTACTCATCCTGGGTTGAGGCTGATGTGGTCTTCACCCTTGATGCTAGCTGGGTACCCTTGGCCATGCCTTTGGCCGTTGCTTCCACAATATAAAAGACCAGTTACTCCCCACAGGAAAAACTACCAGAAGATCGCCCTTCTGGTAGTTTTTTGTCTCTTGGAAGTATGCTGACGCTCACTTTGAGGGTCCTTACTGTTTTTCATCGAGTAGGGGAAGCCACGATAGGACCCGTTGAATATTCCTATCCCAGTAATCCCAGGTATGAGCTCCCTCCTCCTCGTGATACGTGATACTCAGATCTTTTGAGAAGGTATCGCGAAAGCAGATATTTCCCTCATACAGATAGTCTTCTGTGCCACAGCTCATGAAGAGTTCTGGCTTGATGGCACCTATTTTCTTAGCAAGTGCAAACAGGTCGTGTTCACTGTCTTCCACCCTATCAAGGTTTCCAAAGGTGTTTTCCAGCTCTGCCTCAGTGGCGGGATCTTCAAACTGGGAGCGCAGTCCTACCAGGTCAACAGCCCCTGAGAGGCTCGCTGCATAGCTGTACTGCTCAGGACGGGATAGAGCCAGCTTGAAGGCTCCATAGCCTCCCATGGAAAGCCCGGCGACAAAGGTATCCTCCCGCCTTGAGGAGATGTTGAACATCTCCTTCATCAGGGCGGGCAGCTCATCGGCAACATAGGTAAAGTAGGGAAACCCTCGCTCTTGGTCTGTATAGAACGAGCGATGGACCGAGGGCATGACCACTACCAGAGGTAGCTGGCTCACATACCGCTCGATGGAGGACATTCGGATCCAGCTCGTCTCATTCTGTTTCAGACCGTGCAAAAGATAGAGCACCTTGTAAGGGGGCTTGAAGAGGGGTTTGTTCTCATCAAGAACCCGGTCACAGTTCTGGGGAAAGATGATGGAAACAGAAGAGTCCATCATGAGGGTGTCAGAGTATAGGGATAGGTGTATCAGGGCCATAAGGATCCTCCACAAGAAGTATAGCCACAAAAGAGGTTTTGCTGAACAGTCAATGTGGCCAATGTGTGTAGGAA
>CAYSIH010000185.1:0-3679 GCA_964431005.1 uncultured Sphaerochaeta sp.
ACACCCTAAGGCGTTCACGGGGACGGGAGATCAACGGCGCATGTGGCCAGCTTGCGGTACCACGTAACAAGGGCCTTGAGTATGACTTGCTTGATGATGAGGATGATGAGGACTGAAACCCAGCACCCTAGCCTAATTGCCCTTATCCCCTATGCAACACGAAACCTCCTGCATTCCAGGAGGTTTTGTGTTGCAGGTATTGTACTACCAAAAGCAGGCACATGAACAACTTTTCCTGCGGAGTTTGGCATGACATTGGCCCTGTTCATGCAATGACTCTCCATGGATGAAATCGCAATTGACTGTTTGGCTCTGTACTATCCCCCCTATAGGCTATATACTTCAAATACAATAAGGAGAATTAGCAGGATGAAACACCAAATCATACAAGCCCAGGTTCTCTATATCTCCCATGGAGGAGGCCCCCTGCCCCTGCTTGGAGATCCAAGCCATACGGCTATGATAGAATTCATGCGAGGCCTTCCAGCCTCACTCCATCGCCCTGAGGCCATTCTGGTCATCAGCGCACATTGGGAGGAACATGCGCCTACCGCCCTTGCTTCCCCCAAACCTCCGATGTTGTATGACTACTATGGCTTCCCTCCTGAGGCGTATGTGTTTTCTTATCCAGCCCCGGGCAATCCCGCACTTGCCCAGGAAATTGCCACCCTGCTCGGAGAGGCAGGTATCCCAGCCCACCTTGATGCACAGAGAGGCTTCGACCATGGGTCCTTCATCCCACTGTCGCTGATGTACGGTGATGCCGATATACCCATGATACAGCTATCGCTGATCAGAGGCCTGGATGCGAAGCAGCATCTTAGCTTAGGTAGGGCCCTTTCCAGTTTGCTGGAGGAGAACATCCTTATTATCGGCTCTGGCTTCTCATTCCATAATATGCAGGCATTTTCCTTTGCGGGAGGCAGGCGCCAGGACGATAAAAACGATGCCTTCCAAGACTGGCTCATAAAGGTCTCAACCGGAAAGTATTCCCAACAGGAGAGGGAAGACCAACTTCTCCACTGGGCACAGGCTCCCTTTGCACGATACTGTCACCCCAGGGAAGAGCATTTGCTGCCTCTCCTGGTTTGTCTTTCCTTGGCAGGAGGGCCTGCCAAGGTAGTGTTTGATGAGTATATCCTCGGGAAGCGCAGCTTGGCGTTGCAGTGGTATTGAGGTCCTCCCTGCAGGGAGGAGATAAAGACTAAAGCTTCTTCCAGAACGTCTGACAATCCTTCTTATCCTCTATGTTGAAGCGGATGATCCTCCCAAGGAGGGAGTAGTCCACTTCTGTCTCCCATGTAATACGAAACAGGTTTTTCGTTTGGGAATACCCAGCTTTTCTGATCTCCTCCGAGAAAAGCTTCATCCCTGTCACATCCGGGGAAATTGCCAGATGAGACTTGGCGACGCTGAAGGCTATGATGAACGTGCCGTGGTCTGTGAACATAGGCTGGTTCCAGGCAATCTTGGGCACAAGGCTTGGGAATGCCTGATGTACCCAGTTGAATACATCTTCTGTCCGTCTCCTGTGGTCCTGACTGTCTATCGAATCAAGGAATGTCCCAAATACTTCCATACTTCTCCTCCTTGTATCCATCTTCAGAAAAAAACATTTTTTCCAGAAGGTCCTGCACTCTTCCACATTGAACCGTATCATCTCATCAAGCAAGACATAGTCGACAGGCTTCTCTTTGATTTGCATTAACTTTTCCCTATGGGTATACCCAGCAGCAATGGTTTTTTCTGAGAAACGGCGTATGTCGGACCCTTCTGGGTCGAAGACCAGATGTCCTTTGGCAACACTGAAGCCTATGCAGAAAGTCCCATAGTCTGTGAACACCGGTTGGCCCCAAGCAACCCTGTGCTCAATGCTTGGAAATGTCTCATGAATCCAGCTGAGGACGTCTCTAGGGTTAGCATCGTTTCCGATGGCATCCATATAAGTCTCAAATCCTTTCACAACCATCCTCCAATCGGTCTGCACAGCCAATAAGACAGTAAGATCTTAGTGAATCACTTGGTAATATACAAGATTAGGACTCAGTGAGGAGCGAACGACTGGAATAAATCAATCCTAGGGCAAGAATGAGCAACCCTATTGCGATCTGCAAGGAGAGAGCCAGACTTTTTTCAGCTAAGAACCCAAGTACCAGTGTAAGAAAAAGCTCTATACAAGTCCCCAAAAGGGAGTTGATGCTCAAGGAGGTTGCAAGAGCCCTCCCTTCTGAAGCCTTAGCTGTGACAGAAAAATATAAGGGTTGTACAAGGGTCGCCCCCATACGGACCATGACAGAACCCAGGAGGACTACCACTACCCCCCCTAAGGTTGAGAGCAGCAGCAACCCTACAAAGGCTAGCATGAAGGCAAAAGCCGTTGCAGGAAGTGCCCCCCAGCGTGCAACACAGGGTGAGGAAAGGAATGAGACAAGTGAAGAAGTGACAACCAGAAGAAGAAAAGGAAACCCAAACAGGGCAAGGGGGATGCCCACCCTCACGTAGCAGAGCTGAGCCAAGAGGAGGGTCACCACCTGATTGAGCCCAAAAAGCACTGTGCTTCCACCAATATAGGTCATCAACATCCGATTTTTTACCAAGGTTTCGATTGTTCCCACCATACTTGGTTTTGGGTGGGAAAAATCACCCTCCTTCTGGTTTTCCCGTGGAAGAAAAAGAATTACGGACAAGGCGAGAAAATGGCTGATTATGGTGAAGAGGGCACTCTGGGAATATACCTCTGAAAAGAGAGGAAACACTAAGGCGACAACGACCAGACCTAGGAACAAGCTCCCCTGATACTGGGCGAGCTGTCTATGCGAGGCCCCACACCTGTGCAGATACGCTATATCCACACCACTTTGGGCACTGAACGCTATTGCAAGCAGAAGACGTTCGACAAGGAAGAGGGAGAAGCTGTTTGCCCCAAAAAAAACAATCTTTGAGACAAACAGGAAGAGAAAGGAGAGGGAAAGGGTTCGCTTATAGCCGATCCTATCGGCAACATATCCCCAAGGAAGCTCAAGGGCCATCATCAGGACAAGGCTGACTGCCTCGATAATACTCATCTGCCATACGGTTATGCCCCTACTCTGACGATAGAGGGTCGCTACAGGGGCATAAAAGACCATGCCCGAGAAGAAGGCGCTGAGGTTCATAAGAACCACAGCCTTTGTAGGTGAGTTGTGCATGAGAAACTCCATAGATAAGATTTGCCTGGGAAAACTCCAGGCTTGGACAGAGGGTTTATGTTGTCTTTTTCTTATCTAACTGGGAACATGCATAAAATGGTATGGTAGAGAAAGCACAAGAGCAAGACTTTCGTCCTGCCCTTGCTGCCCATATCTATGGGGTTATCCACAAATTCTTGTTATTCTGGAAAGGAGCCCTACTCCAGCACTGCCTTGATCCTTCGCACTCCTGCAGAGGATGACTGCTCTTTCTTGATCTTGAAGTGACCCATTGTTGAGGTGTTCTCCACATGGGGTCCTCCACAGACCTCCTTGGAAAAGTCCCCGATCGTATAGACCTTTACCTGCTCGCCATACTTACCTTCAAAGAAAGCAATGGCTCCGGCCTCCTTGGCCTCTTCTAAGGACATGCTCTCAACGGTAACGTCCTGGTTACGCTCAATCTCCCGATTGACCATATCCTCAACTTTCTGGATCTCCTCTTTGGTCAT
>CAYSIH010000186.1:0-3674 GCA_964431005.1 uncultured Sphaerochaeta sp.
CTGTCGAGCAACTGGCCACTGATATCAAGGCGATCGACAGCGAAATGCCGGTCATAGTGCTGTCCCCATCATCAAGTCACAGACGTAACAAGCTTATCAAGGATTCCGACTGCAAGGCAATAGACTATTTCTTCTATTGGCAGGGGGACCCTACCATATTCCTTGCTATGATCAAGCTTGTCGAGGACCGCATGAACCTTGACCACGACACCGAGGAAGCCGATGTGCAGGTCATCATCCTTGTAGAGGACTCAGTGAGGTTTTACTCCTCCTACCTGCCTATGATGTACACCTGCCTTATCGAGCAGAACCGCTCCAGTATCCTTGAAGCTTTGAATAACTGGGGAAAAACCCTCAGGATGCGAGGGCGTCCCAAGATTGTCCTGGCACGAACCTATGAGGAAGCGCAAAAGCTTTACAATACCTACTGCCACAATATCCTCGGCATCATCACAGACCTCGCCTTCCTGAAGGATGGCATCCATGACAAGGAGGCAGGGCTCAAACTCACAGAGATGGTCCTAGCCAAAGATTCGGAAGTGCCGATCCTCATCCAGAGCACGGATAACGACTATAGGGAAAAGGCAGAACAGGCAGGGGCCAGCTATACCTGGAAGCTGAGCTCCTCTTTGCATAGTGACCTCAATCGGTTCATGAATTCTCACTTTGGATTCGGACCCTTCATTTTCCGCGACCCCATTACCTGGAAGGAGATTGCAAGGGTGGAGACCATGCGGGACCTACAGAGAATCCTTCCGTCAATACCTGAAGATAGCTTTGAATATCATTTCCGAAGAAACCAATTCTCCCGATGGCTTCGCGCCCAGAGCCTGTATATTCTCGCAGCCAAGATCAAGGCCCTGCAGATCCCAGAGCATGGGAACCCGAAGGAAGCACAACAGAACCTTATCGACATCATACGAAACTATCGTGCCGAGCGGACCAAGGGTGTCATAGCACAGTTCAGCAGGAACAACTATGATGAGACGCTCTTCTTCAGCAGGATCGGCAACGGATCACTCGGAGGCAAGGGCCGCGGTCTTGCCTTCATAGACATGGAGCTCAGGGCAAGCGGCATCCTGGAGAAGTATCCTGATGTCTACCTCTCCATCCCAAGGTCTGTAGTGGTGACCACCGACCAGTTTACCCAGTTCATCGAGGAGAACGATCTCAAGGAGTTCGTAACCGCAGCCCTTCCCGACGAGACCTTGCTGAAGGTCTTCCTTTCCAAACCACTGAATCCAGAACTTGTCCTCAACCTTGCAGAGATAGTAAAGGTCATCCACCAGCCTATTTCCGTACGCTCCTCATCTTTGCTTGAGGACTCGCACTTCCAGCCCTTTGCTGGTGTCTACGAAACATGCATGATCCCCAACCAGGGAAGTGAAGAACAGCGCCTCAACGAACTGTGTGATGCCTTGAGGTGTGTCTGGGCGTCGACCTACTTCAAACAGGCAAAGGAGTATCTCAAGGCGACCGACCATATGCCTGAAGACGAGAAGATGGCAGTGCTCATCCAGCAGGTGATAGGAAGCCAACACGGCTCCTACTGGTATCCCAACATCAGCGGGGTGGCCCGCTCGTTGAACTACTACCCCATCGGAGGGGAAAAGCCTGAGGACGGGGTGGGACTGCTTGCCTTTGGCTTCGGCAAGTCAGTGGTCGATAACGGCTCGGTCTTCCGATTCTCCCCAAGCCATCCCAGAAGGCCCGTACAACATCTTGGGGGCAACCAGTCCAGCACCCAAAGCAACTTCTATGCCCTCAACCTCGAGAAAGGGTACTCTCCAGAGGAGAAGGAAGGGTTGGAAAACCTGGAATTGCTTGATATGCAGGAAGCTGAAAAGCACCCCTCCTCCCTTCGATTCATAGCCAGCACCTTTGATATGGCTACCGGCATGATGAGCGAAAGCACTAGGGCAGAAGGACACAAGGTCATCACCTTCAACGGCATCCTCAAGTATGACGCCTTCCCCCTAGCCCCCATCGTAAGAGATATCCTCAAACTCGGAACAGAAGCCATGAGGGCTCCCATTGAGATAGAGTTTGCCATCAACCTCAACAGAAAGGCTCCCAAGAAACCGGAGTTCAGCTTGCTACAGATACGACCTATCGCCCTAGGAAGTGAAGAGAGTGATGTGGAGATAACTCAAGAGGAGAGGGAGGGGTGCGCAGTACACTCGACTGTCATCATGGGCAACGGGAAGATCACCGACATCTGTGACATCATCTACATAAAACAAGAGAACTTCGACCCCTCAAGGATGCAGGATATGGCCAAGGAACTGGATAAGCTCAATGCTGCCATGGTTCTAGAGGAGAAGGACTATGTGCTCATCGTAGCAGGCAGACTCGGCTCATGTGACCCATGGCTGGGCATCCCGGTGAACTGGACTCAGATATCCCGCTCGAAGATCATCATAGAGACAGGCTTTGAGGGTTTTCAGGTGGAACCCAGCCAAGGAACCCACTTCTTCCAGAACATGACAAGCCTAGGATGTATCTACATGACGGTGAACCCCATTTACAAGACAGGAAAGTTGGATTTGGATCGTTTCTCCAGCCTTCCAGTATTTGCTGAGACAGATCACTTCATCCATGCAAGAAGCGAAAACCCGTTTACCATTAAGGTAAATGGCTTCAAGGGGGAGGGGGTACTCTGCTTGTAGGCTCTTGATAGATTGCTGGGCATTGTAGCCTGTTAACCAGGTTTGCACTTGGGCGCTGACACGTACCATCAGTTATGCCTTCGTTGTTAAAATCTCTTCAAGAATATAGTTGCTTTGGTACGATGGTTACCCTGTGGTGGTAATCATGTGATTGGCAAGATGACATGATGATAAGACTCCGTGCTGTCACCCATGACCAGAAAGACCAACGGAGGAGCTCAAGATGAGCACACCAAAAAAAGCAGAACGACTCTATGGATTTGAGCCAGATTATGCGGTTTCTCCCGCGAAAACCTTGCTTGAGACATTGGAAAGTTTGCACATGACTCAAAAAGAGCTGGCGACCCATACAGGGCTGACTGAACAGACAGTTGTTCTGATTCTCAAGGGTGAACAACCCATTACCCTTGAGATAGCTAACAAACTCGAAATGGCTACACAGGTTCCAGCAAGCCTTTGGAATAATCTAGAAATACGGTATCGGCAACAAGTGAGTAAAATCGATTAGGATATATTCAGGCCCAAAGGGGCATACTTCAAAGATTTGACAAATACATTTGACTGGACTGAGGGAGAATTGCTAGATAAGCTGCACAACTATCCAACGACAAAGTATCCCACCTTTTGGTGGGATATGTTGTATGAACTATGCACAAATTGAACAGCCCTACTCCCCAACCTGTTCCACAAAGGCATCCCAAAGGGCATCACGGGGAGGAGGGGCTATAATGGAAAGCTCCTCCTTCTTTACCGGATGGATAAAAGCGATCGATCGGGCATGGAGGCAGATGCCACCATCGGGGTTGGATCGAGGAGATCCATACTTCAGATCTCCCTTTATATGCAGCCCTATGGCAGAGAGCTGGGCCCTGATCTGGTGGTGACGTCCGGTATGGAGCTCAATTTCCAAAAGATGGTAGTTCGTCGATGACGCGATCACCTTATAGTCGAGCTTCGCTACCTTGCTGCCCTTGCGCTCGATCGGGTTTGCCACGCTTTTGTTCT
>CAYSIH010000187.1:0-3673 GCA_964431005.1 uncultured Sphaerochaeta sp.
GTTGATACCTGCATGTCACACCCTTCACGGGTGTGTGGATTGAAACCTCATGAAGAGTTCTAGCCTGATGTAGGATTAAAGTCACACCCTTCACGGGTGTGTGGATTGAAACATATGATGATAAGGATATAATGGAAACACTAAATAGTCACACCCTTCACGGGTGTGTGGATTGAAACACATTCCTCGAAATAGTCTTCTTCTTCGACCATCTCGTCACACCCTTCACGGGTGTGTGGATTGAAACAGAAATATCTCTACAAGTTTTAACACGTCCATCACGTCACACCCTTCACGGGTGTGTGGATTGAAACTAATCTTACTTTCTCTTCGTTTACCATGAGTACCATGTCACACCCTTCACGGGTGTGTGGATTGAAACTTGCCAATAAGCCCCATAGTCGAGGGTGCGTCCCAAGTCACACCCTTCACGGGTGTGTGGATTGAAACATAGTGCTATACCAATAGATTATGGAACCGTTGTAGTCACACCCTTCACGGGTGTGTGGATTGAAACTATGTAGCCCGTTCTTTCATCGTAAACATACTCTAGTCACACCCTTCACGGGTGTGTGGATTGAAACCCATCTTGATACGCCTTCCTCGTCGGCGTGTTCTGGGTCACACCCTTCACGGGTGTGTGGATTGAAACAGTTTCTCTTGAGATAAATCCCTTGGAGACTGAGGGTCACACCCTTCACGGGTGTGTGGATTGAAACCAAATTGAGGGCGTCGAAAATGACTGATCCCGATAGTCACACCCTTCACGGGTGTGTGGATTGAAACCTCTGTGGTGAATGTGGTATCTTGCCATCTGTAATGTCACACCCTTCACGGGTGTGTGGATTGAAACTTGGTATGCTTGTAGCTTCGGGAGCTATAGACTCCGGTCACACCCTTCACGGGTGTGTGGATTGAAACACACTGCGTTGCGTCAATATTACCCACATTAACGAGTCACACCCTTCACGGGTGTGTGGATTGAAACGTCCAGTATAAGAGTAAAGTCTTTAAGATTACCAAGTCACACCCTTCACGGGTGTGTGGATTGAAACAAGACGGCGTTATTATGATGTATTTAATTTTAAAGTCACACCCTTCACGGGTGTGTGGATTGAAACCTTTTGTGATGTTGATAGATAGTGAACGTTATGCTGTCACACCCTTCACGGGTGTGTGGATTGAAACGACATTGAAATAACCAACGAGGACGGGGGCAGTGAGTCACACCCTTCACGGGTGTGTGGATTGAAACGTTGTGAGTGTTATAAACGTTACAGGATGAGGGTTAGTCACGCCCTTCACGGGTGTGTGGATTGAAACATCGATAGCGGTTTGCGTCTAAACAGGATGATGAAGGTCACACCCTTAATGGGTGTGTGGTTAGACTGTGGTAGCATGTGCATTACTTACTATCGCTAGAGGACTCGTGGAGTTCTTTAAGGATGAAGAACTTGAGGCAGTGTTCAAAGCCTACGACAGAACCCTGATGATCAATGACACCCGGAAAAATTACCTGTTCACTAGCTCGGACACGGTGCACATGTAAAGAAGTAGAAGTCCTACTGGTGATTTAAATGATTATACCAGCGTGATGTTTTACATGCGGCAAGGTTATATGCAGTGCTTATCCCGTATACGCAGACTGTATAAACAAAGGTGAGGACGTCCTTGATGATCTCGGGTTCGAGAGATACTGCTGTCGCAGGATGTTCGTATCCCACGCCGACCTCATCGGAGAGGTCGCACCGTTAGGATAAACCATTTCAAACAAACCCTTTATGGGCCCGCAGGGTAGTGCGGTATCCTCCATGCTTGAGGTGCATGAAACCATAGTTCAAATTTAAAGCGGACATATTAATTGTTATTTTTTTATTAAACTAGTTATAAAACAGGCACTAATTGGTATACCTTAATGACACGTAAATAACGCATCGACAGATAGATTTCATAGTAGTTTTTATTCAATTTTTGAAAAAGAATCACTACGAAACAATTCCTACTTACTTTCTTAATATGAACTATCAAACTTTACACCTACTAGTTATCAAGAGTGTCCTCTAAGACAAATTATATGTGCCCGTGAATCTCGGGCGTAATGGCGATAGAGGTTAAGGGGGACATTGGATGAGCGGTCATCCAATTAATATCCAGTTTACACTAGACGAGATTCTACTGGTCTTCCATGATAGACGCTTCCGCTCAGGTCAGAAGAGACCTGCTTAGCGTCCTTACCTATGATCTCTACTTGCGTACGCTCCTCGCCCATGGTTATTTTTCCGACTTGTCCTCGGGAGAGCCTGGCACCTTTCTCTACCATTGCGGCGATCTCACCCTTGCTCATCCTATCCACTGTTCCAAAATTTATCTCCACCGACGCTTGTGCTCCTCGTCCTCTTGCACCTCTGGGTGAAGGACGCTGAGTGCCACGTGGGGCGTTTACAGTACGAGTTACCTCAGGTATCGGTCTTGAGACGACTTTGATATCCATAGGATGTATAGGCTTGCCAGTAATGGCCTCGATACTTTTGATCATACTCCTTTCCTCGTTAATGAATAGGGATATTGCAATACCTTCCGAGCCCGCCCTACCAGTACGGCCAATGCGGTGGATGTAGGTATCTGTATCTTTAGGAACGTCGAAGTTGACCACAAGGTCTACGTTATCGATATCGAGACCTCGGGCAGCCACATCAGTAGCTACCAAAATTTGGACGGAACCGTCTTTGAATTCCCGTATCACTCTCTCCCTTCTATTTTGAGCTACGTTACCATGTATCGTATCGGCTTTGTATCCCTGAGCTATCAGTCTCTTTGCCAGACGATTTGCTCTATGCTTGGCATTACAGAATACGATAGCTTTAGGCTGGTCCTTATCAAGAATGGTGGTCAGTGCATCGTTCTTTACGTCACTCTTGACCATGACGAAGTACTGCGTCGTTAGGTCCAGAACTAGTTCGTCCTTGGAGACCATGATTTCTTGTGAGTTGACCATATGTGTCCTGGCCAATTTTCTGATATCCTGAGACATAGTAGCAGAGAACATCATGGTCTGACGCTTCTTAGGAACCTTTGAAAGGATGTGGTCGATGTCTCGGATGAAGCCCATGTCAAGCATGCGATCGGCCTCATCGAGTACGACTACCGATATACTAGAGAGGTCCAGGTCCCTCCGCTCTAACAGGTCCTTCGTACGTCCAGGAGTGGCCACTATAATGTCTACTCCTCTCCTTAATTTGGAGATCTGAGGCCCTATACTTACACCGCCATAGATGGGGATACACTTATGGCCGGTGAAAGCAGCTAACTGGTTTAATTCCTCGGATACTTGTGTGGCAAGCTCTCTGGTAGGGACGAGTACTAATGCGGCGGGAGATCTATTTCCAGCCTTTATCCTTTCCAAGACGATTGAGCCGTATGTTCCAGTTTTTCCAGTTCCAGTTTGGGCCTGGGCAAACAGATCATGGCCTTTAAGGCCTTCAGGTATTACTTTTTCCTGAACGGGGGTGGGCTCTACCCAACCCATCTCATCCATTGCTTTGGCTATCTCGTTAGAGATCTTTAGATCGGTGAATGTTATCATAGTATCCTTTCATTGAAAAATAAAATGAACTGTAAATATTACAGAAAGTTTTGATTTTAAAGAGTTTTAACGATATATCTATATAAATAT
>CAYSIH010000188.1:0-3662 GCA_964431005.1 uncultured Sphaerochaeta sp.
AAAATCCTGAGGGTTCAAAAAAATATTCGAAGTACGTACCTTTCTGGGCATAATCATATTTGATGAGTACATGGAATTTTATTATCTATCATAAATAATGTATTATGTTACAGGGACTTATTAAAAAAATCTTATTTGATGGTTATTTTATAACGCTAAAGTTAACCCCTTCAAACTTGCTTTTTCTTTCATGCTTGTATTACCAAAGCACCCCAGCTTTCCTAGCTGGGGCACCTCTCTATCTTCGTTCTTTATTTCTTCTTTGTTATTATCTACTCAGCCTCTACAAATGCATTGCCCTCATCATCTTCTGCAAAGCTCTCCTGGCTTAGCTGGACAAAGGTGCTCTTGCCTACATCACCATACAAGAGCAACTGGTCGAGATACTCGATGGCTGCCCGTATCTTAGATCGTAGGAGGTGTCCCCCACTTTTTACCGTGGAGAACATCGTCTCAAGATTGACGGTCGGCTGCCAGTCATATGCCTTGCCGTGAAAGAGTATGATCTTCTCCAGTACTTCGAAGATCTCATCTTCACTCAACGGGTCAAGCTGTGGTGCATCAATGATAGCCTCTAGCACACTCTTCATCGGCTCCTCATCTTCTGGATAGACCTCACTGAGGTTCTGGAACTCCTTCTTTGCCTCAATGACATCCTCCACATAGGAGGAGGTGAAGGCAAAGAGGGAGAAGGTGGACTCAAGCTGCTTGGGCGGGAACAGGAAGTGTGCCATGTTGTTGTATGCTTTCAAGCGGGTCTTCTTCCCCAGCCTTCCTACAAGCTCAGACTCGTCGAATAGGATGACCCAGCCGCTATAGCCAAGTTGCTTGAACAGGTGGCTCAAAAAGGCAACATAGTCCTGGGAGTGTTTGGTCTTGGCAAAGTTCAGCTTGAAGGTGACCTTCTCATTGAAGATACGCCTATAGATCTTCTTTATCTGTTGGTTGGGTACAAAGTCCCCTTCCAGGTCAGTCTGCAAAAGAAACTGCTCGTCCTGGTCATCAGTGTTTATCAGCGACCTGAGGAGGTAGTAGAGTCTATCTGTCTCCAGCTGTGTAGCGGCGAACAGCAACAGGTCACTGGTCAGCTTGGCATTGGGGGTAAGGCGCGACAGCTCCTGGGAGAAACCTGGTTGCAACCTGTTGGGAAGGTAGGTATTGCTCACCAGCTTCTGATAGACCAGATACAGCTTGTCCAAGGGTGTCTCCTTGCTCAAGGAGAGCATGGAGACCACCATATTATTCTTGTGTGCTACGTTGAAGACCGTATTCAGCAGGTGGGTCTTGCCTTCACCATACTTGCCACTGATGATCATGCCTTCACTTGCTTCATCAGCGACTACAGCATCAAGACGAGTGACGATATCTTCTAACGTCTGAGGTCGTGCCTCACTGAAACACTGACCGACTGCCCTGGAGGGAATACCCGAGCGTAGGGCCTCTATCATATGGCGCGCTTCAAAATCAAAGCTCATACTTCGTCTCCTTCATCACTCTCTTCCTGAAAGCCCAGGGTAGCCTGCCCGACAAGGCGAGGAAGGGAGATGGCTCCCATCTTCGCCTGTCTGATAAGAGTTGCTGCCCTCTCTTCATCAAGGACCGTAGCGACAACATCAACACGGCTCACCACTTCTGCAAGTCGCCTGGACATCTCCACCAACAGGGCTGGGGAGTACTCTTGGTCGGCTACCTGGTCCAAGTCCACAATATCAGTAAACTTGTTGATGCGGCTTCCGACTATCTCATTCTGGATACGCATCCACAAAGCCTGATAGGACTTCACACCGGCATTGTCATTGTCCAGCAGTTCTCTTCCAAAGGCGAATACAAACATGATGTTCTTGAAGTTGTCGATATCGTCTATCAGCTGACGGATACTTTCGTAGGTATCCTCCCGCTTCATCTTGGTGTAGTGCATCGGATTTAACCCTGACCTGTCCACCAGGACCTCAAGGTTGTCTATGGTCACCAGCAGGCCTGAGTATCCGCTGAGGGTAACCACTTCAGCTAAGGAGCGCAGCATGTTACGTGCGTTGTACTTGGTGATCTTGCTCGGTGCCAAGCCCAGGGGCCTCATAGTTGTCACCCTGATCTTCTTGTCCCCATGCATCCAGGAGAGCAACAGGTCCCTGTTCTGCTCCTCCAAGGAAGGGTGACCCAGCATCCCTCCACAGATGAGGCTGCAAGCAAGGGCAAAGTTGTTATCAAGGTGCGGGTTGTCGAGAAACATCTCCCTCAACTGTTGGCGTATCTCCCGACGGTTAAGGGCATCGGCCATAGCCTGCTGCCCAAGCAGGTCGATGAAGGTCATGCCAGGGGAAATATCTTCTGGGTTGTAGCCCATCCTCTCCACTATCTTGTCGCTGCATCTCTGTAGCAACTCAAGGATATTGCTTTGCCGGAGAATCTCCAGATAGACTTCACGAAAATCATTGAGCCATATCTGTTTTGCAGAAAAAGCTACGGAAACATACCCTTCCTTCTTAGCGATGGAAGAGACGAGGTTGAGGGTGTGGGTCTTCCCACTCCCCCTCTGCCCTGTCAGAAACTTGATTTTGCTTCCACCCTCCTTGAGAAACTCGCAAAAGTAGCGGTCGCGCCAGAAGTCAGTGATGAACTGGACCCCTACCGTCAGAGCATTGAGCATCTCTTCGCTTTGGGGAACATCCCCAAAGGAGAGTTGCGCGATGGTTGTTGGGATCTTAGGGTTTTCACCAAGTGTTTCGACCATGGGGCACCTCGTTTACAGTTTTTCTCTTAGTAGAAGCGAATGGTAGCGAGGAACTCCTCGTGACCATTCCTATCCAGGATACGTATAGCCTTCTTGTTTTCCCTGCTGGTACCCCACTGGATCATACGCCCACCCTTGATCTCAACAGAAGTACCCTCATGATAGAGACGGGCGAGGTCAAAGGCGTAGCTTTGCAAGTCATAGTCCCTGCGGAAGCGGCTCATGGGCACCATGTAGTTGTAGAGCTTCTGCAAATACAGGTCACTGCCCGCCTTCTTCCCAAGGTCGGCAAGGGCAAGGTCGTAGGCATTGACAAGTTCAGCGGCAAATTTGGTTGCATTGAAGGAGGCCTTCAAAAGCTTATCTTGTCCCTTCTTGATGATCTGCACCAGGGTGTAAGGACGAAGGCAGGCGACTTTCTTGCGGTCAAGATAGATATCCTGGTTCTCCACATCAATGCGAAGCTTGTTGGGGAACATCTCAAAGTTGGGGAAATCCCCTTTGACATCCACCTCGTTCTCCTTACATTGCTGGAGCAACTGTTCAGCAAAGTCACCACTTTCGATATAGCCCCTCTGGTCAAAGCTTGTCACCAGAGCCTCTATCTCTTCAAGCAGGGCTGTAACCTCTTCGCTTGCGCGTCTCATTTGAGCCGTGTCATTGATGCATTTGGTGAGGTCCCCACCTTCCATCTCTTTGGCAATGGCCTTCTGTAGCCTTGTCACGAGCTTTGTCTTATCTTTCAAGCTTTTTTCCAGGTTTTGATACCGGGTATACAGGTCTTCGTAGTTCATGGATTCTCCCTTAGGTTGTGTAGGCGATCGACGAAATAATAGAACATGACAGGAGGCATTTCAAGAGATACATAGGAAATACATGCAATTCCTACAAACAAAAAAGTGACACGGTAGCCAGGGCCCTAATCGCTATG
>CAYSIH010000189.1:0-3651 GCA_964431005.1 uncultured Sphaerochaeta sp.
TGAGTTAACCAGGGAATGAGTTGTTGTATCATAGACTTTGATAGTGTCATAGAACCTTGGAATTGAAAAGTATAGAGCTAAGCTGATACTCTTGGCATTGATCATCCCACCTAACAGACCGGACAGTTGAAAAGAACATTTTGAGGGCATTGCTGAATTGAGAGGATAGCTACTAACCAGCTATCCTCTCAACCCTTTCTTGTCTATTTGCATTATCTGTTTATGAAATGGCCACCAATTGATCCTCAGATTAAGATCATCGCCTCTCCAATAAACAAATCCTCTAAACTTCTGAGGTATCTCTTGTTTCTGCTAAAAATAAAGTTGAGGTTTGGATACTTTTGCAACATCTTAAGCTGTAAGAACACCCCAAGTTCATCCTCTTCAGTCTTTGTATTGCCGATGAATGTCAGGGGGTTATGCTCCCACTCAAGCTGGTAAAGCAAGTTCATATCTTCAAGGTTTGACACTTCATCCAAAGAACACCGAATCAAAGGCTGATCAGGATGTTTCAGGGAGAAGATGCCAAGGGATGAGTTCTGCTTGAATGAGATCTGATGCCGTTGCAGAAAGGCAATTACAAATTCACCGACGCTGTCTTGAGAAAGAGAGGTAAGCATCTCCTGCATCTGAAAGCTATAACTTCCTCTATATTGTACAACCATGGAAACCTCCTATTCTTCTACTGTCTCGCAAGCATGCGACACATTCTTTTACTCTGCCCTCTTCAGGGTCTGTTTGTAATACAAAGGTACACGCAAGTCTCTTTATGTATAGCGCTCCTTCCCATTTCCAACAGAAAAGCATCCCTACAATAAGAGTACAACCAATAAGAGTTACAACAAAAAATACGTTCTTCAAAAAATGCTGTCCATGACCTCGACAGAGAGACTGTTATGAAACCTTCGACCTGCATGTACCAGAAAGGACCCAGCTCTTAGGTGAAATGTACATACAAATAGTGCACTCAGGTTTGGGGGAAGTCAAGCCTATTCATTTTCAATGTGATAGAAAACTGCCTCGGATATGATTAATTTCTTTCGAATCTCAAATGAAATTAGAGCCCATGTTCCTGATTCCTACCCGATAACCCACTTGCGCGCCCTCTTCAGGCTTTCGGTGATCGCCTGCCAGTTGTTGGCAGCTATGGCCGCCTTATCAAACATCCAACTCCCTGTCATAGCCAGGATATTGGGATGATCGAGGAAAGCATCCATTTCCTCTTCTTGGATATGACCTGCTACGATGAACTTGAGCTTGAACTCTTCGGCTAGTTTATCAATAACTGGGAACCCTCCCAGTTTGTCCACAGGGTAGAAACCAATGACATCAAGGCCCATCCTTCTGCACTTATTTCCATCGGTGGTAACAGCAAAGATGCTAATCTTACGACTTATACAGAGCTTGATCATCTCCTCATTGAACACAGGAGAAAAGATAAACTTTGCACCCTCAACTATCGCCTTTTGAGCTTCCTCAAGGGTCTGCACATTTCCAGCCCCTACCAATATGTCAGGGTAATCTTTGGCAAATGTGCGCAACAGAAGATGCCCTTCCTGTATCTGCTGGGATATATTGAGCACCTTCAGCCCACTCTCTCTGAGAGCAGCAGCTAAGGAAGGGGCTTGTTCCTGGGTAAAGGCCTTGGCCATCGGTATGCAGCGAAGACGCGAGAGAATTGTAGTTGTGTTATCCAATGTATATTACCTCCAATAGTTGCTTCCTGTAGTGTACCCCCTCCTCAAGGCCAGGTAAAGGAGATGGCTCACCTACAATTTCCTTCTCCTGAAAACAGTGTAAAGGAGGTACGGGTGCCATGGCACTCGGACAAAGACGATACGGAAGGTCTTCTCTTCATCTGTATTTTCCAGGCATTTCCTCAGCTTCAAGAAGATATTTCTTAGCAGAAAGAAGCTTCCCTTGTGAATCATTTGACAGAACACGATAGGGCGTCGTATCATATAGCTGATATATAATAGAAGTATTTCTATTTTTCAATGGAGGAAATGTACCATGAATGAAGCTTTATCAAAATATATGAAGGTTGGTCTTATCCAGTTTATGGCCTACCCAGTAAGCAATGGGGAAGGTCCAATCGAGGAAACTTTCAAAAAGATTGCAATGGATCCCTTCTTTGACGCAGTGGAAGTGACCTGGATGAAAGATCCTAAGGTCCGCCAGAACGTCCGTAAGATGATGGAGACATCCAAGCTGACCCTGACCTATGGGGCACAGCCAAGACTGCTTTCCACCAAGATGAACATCAATGACCTTGATGAAAAGAAACGCCTGGCTGCCGTGCAGAATCTCAAAGAAGGAGTAGACGAAGCCTATGAGCTCGGAGCAACAGGTTTTGCCTTTTTGAGCGGGCACTTTGCTGAAGAGACCAAAGAAGCATCCTTTGAAGCCTTGGTGAAATCGACAAAAGAGGTCTGCGCCTACGCCAAGCAGAAAGGTTCGATGACCGTAGCGCTGGAAGTCTTCGATTATGACATCGACAAGAAATCCCTTATCGGACCTGCTGCCCTTGCAGCTCGTTACGCTAAGGAGGTCCGCAAAGAGTACCCAGAATTCGGACTTATGGTTGATTTGAGCCACATCCCACTTCTGCATGAAAGCGTTGAAGAATCACTAGTTCCCATCAAGGAGTATATTGTCCATGCCCATATGGGTAACTGTGTGTTGAAGGACCCTTCCCTTCCCGGCTATGGCGATGTCCACCCCAGATTTGGATTCCCAGGGAGTGAAAACGATGTCGGCGAACTTGCCCACTACCTAGAGGTGTTGTTCGCCATCGGTTTCCTATCAAGTGAAACCAGACCCATCGTTAGCTTTGAAGTGAAGCCTTTCGGTGATGAGGACCCCGATCTGGTCGTAGCCAATGCAAAACGGACACTATTGCAGGCTTGGAACAAAGTAACTAAGAAATAGGTAGCGCTACCGGGCAGGGAGCATATAGAATGGCTACCTGACCGGATAGCTTTGTATCTAAAAATTTATATCTCAAAACTAGCAAGGAAGTAGTACCATGCAATTTGACCTAGAGACCGATGGCATTTTCCAGACAGCAGCAGAAAAAGCCTATGACAGCATCAGCAAGAAAATCATCCAAGGCGAATACGAACCTGGAATGCGGTTGGTCAGGAGAAAACTTGCAGAAGAACTGGGCATGAGCCCTATTCCTATCCTGGAAGCAATGAAACGACTGGAACAGGATGGACTGATAGAGTATCGGGCCCACTGGGGTTCGATCGTCACCATACCCACCGTTGAGCGGGTAATGGACATGTTTGCCTTCCGGGAAGCTTTGGAGTGCCAAGTAGCACGAATCATTGCAACAAAGGCAACAAAGGAACAGGGCGAGCATCTGCACGACATTGCTGAAGAGCTGGATAAACTACGCTTTGAACAAGCTGATGCTTCTAAGATTACCGAACTGCATATCGCTTTCCATATGACTATGGCCAAGTATACCGGCTTCAACTCCCTGATCTCCGGCCTCCATAAGATCAACTTCAACTGGCTCCTGTTCAAGGCTGTCCTGTCAAGGCGGACACAACCTGCCCTGCAAAGGTACTGGCATGTAAAGCTGCTGGACAATATTCTAGGTCAGGATCCCGATGATGCAGAACGTGCAATGAGGGAGCATGT
>CAYSIH010000190.1:0-3641 GCA_964431005.1 uncultured Sphaerochaeta sp.
TACATCTTTTTTTCCAAAGAGGGCCCAGAGGCTGTATCTTTGACAAGGTAGCCCATCGCATCCAACTCTCCTCTGAGCCTGTCGGCTAAGGTCCAATCTTTTGCTTGTTTGGCTTCTGTTCGCTTCTTAAGGAGGCTCAAGGCCTCAGGATCATCAATGCTTTCCACCTTAGGTACCTGCAAGGTTGCAAGACCAAGGCCCAACACCTGATCAAAGGTGAGGACCAAGGAGTATTTCTCATCAGAGGTAAGCTCATCATCCTTAAGGACTCCCCAGAGGTCTGCAAGGGCACGGGGGGTGTTGAAGTCATTCTGAATATGTTCAGTGAAGGCCTCCTTGTAGGAGAGGGCTTTCTGCCCATCCAGTTCTATTTGGCTTGCACCCTCTCTTTTGAGGGCAATGACACGATCCTCCATGTTTTTCCTAGCTGTGACTGCTGTATCCAGCGAGCTGAAGGAGAACTTCAGCTGGCTGCGGTAGTGCCCGCCAAGACAGAAGAACCGGTAATCCATGGGATCATATCCCTTTTTCTTCAAAAGCGAGAGGGTGAGGAACTCTCCCTTGCTTTTGCTCATCTTGCCTGTCTCATCGAGGAGAAACTCCCCATGCAACCAGTACGTAACCCATGGTATTTTCCCAGTGGCAGCCTCACTTTGGGCTATCTCATTGGTATGGTGCACAGGAATGGCATCAATGCCTCCGCAGTGGATATCAAACTGTTCCCCGAGGTAGTGCATGCTCATGGCAGAGCACTCTATGTGCCAACCAGGAAACCCCCTTCCCCAGGGAGATTCCCACATCATGGACTGTTCGCCGAACTTGCTTTTGGTAAACCAAAGCACAAAGTCCTTGCTGTTCTTCTTATTGGTGTCCTGGGTGACATCGTCGCGCACAGCTGTGCGCAAACTCTCCAGATCAAGCTTGGCAAGCTTACCATAGTCATCAATGGAATCGATGCTGAAGTAGACATTACCCCCACTAACATAGGTATGCCCCCGCTCTTCCAAACGCTCGATGAGGGCGATCATCTGCGGTATGTGATCAGTTGCCTTACAGGTAATGTCAGGTCGTATCATCCCTAGCTGGTCAAAGTCATTGAAGAAGGCCTTGGTATAGTATTCTGCGATATCCCAGACCGTTTTTTGGGCTTTTTTAGCCATTCTCTCCAGCTTATCTTCGCCCTCATCCCCATCCCCGGTGAGGTGTCCGACATCTGTTATATTCATGACATGCTTGACCGGATATCCTGAAAAAACAAGGGTGCGCTTTACCAGGTCCTCAAAAAGAAATGTCCTGAGATTTCCGATATGTGCATAGTTATAAACAGTTGGTCCGCATGTATATAAGCCAACTTCCTTGTTGTTAATGGGTTCAAATTTCTCTACGCTTCGACTCATGGTGTTGTACAGGGAAACAGGCATGGGATGCTCCTTCAGGTTGCCCACCCCAGAAAAAGGGGGTAAGATATCTCTATGTCTACCAATGTACGCAATAGCCATGAAAAAATCAACCTTGATGAACTACTGGTTTCCAACCTTTGTCTTGATAATCACTCTTCGATCAGCACAGGGGGAAATGCGGATTTGGCGGCCTACCCTACTGATTTTATAGAATTACGGGCTCTGCTTGGCTATGCAAACAGACATAACCTACCGGTGACCATACTCGGTGGAATGAGCAACTCGTTGATCAGCGACCAGGGGATAGAAGGCCTTACCATACTGACTTCCCACCTGACGCGCCAGCATGTCCAAGGACAGATGTTCTGTGTCAGAAGCGGGCTCGGCCTCGACCGCGCCATCGACATCGCCTTGGAAGCAGGACTGTCCGGCTTGGAGTTGCTTGGAGGAATTCCAGGCAGTGTTGGGGGGGCAATCCATGGTAATGCCGGTGCAAATAACATGGCTATTGGAGACCTTCTCTACTATGTTGATTACATGAGCTTCGATGGCAAGCTTCATAGGAAACAGGTCCACGCAGATGAGTTCTCCTATCGTCGTTCCCCGTTTACCGGTAGAAAGGACATCATCATCTACGAAGCCGGATTCAGGCTGAACCCCACAATGCACACCTCAGAAGCAAAAAAGCAAAAAGATGAGGTGAAACACAAGCGCAAAGAGAGCGGACTCTACGAGTATCCAAGCCTGGGAAGCATCTTTGCCAACCCTGCTGGAGCGTATGCAGGAGAATTGCTGGAGCGTTGTGACCTCAAAGAGGCGAGCATCGGGGGTGCTGCGATCAGCGCGAGGCATTGCAATCGCATCATCAACGTTGAAGGCAAAGCGACCTCAACAGATGTTCTCGCCTTGCTCACTCTCATGCAGGACGAGGTGCTTAAAAGGACAGGGATACACCTACACCCCGAAATTCAACTCATCGGTCGCTGGTGAGCGTATACAAAAAAGATAGGGTGACTCTCTTACCCATGCACTTCGTTACCCTCCAGGTACCCATGCCCTTTCCCATGGCAAAGGAATCACTACAAGCTATCACATACCCCCTGTGAGTATAGGAAAAAGTAGCCTTGTATAGAGACAAGGATAGCTTATATTCACCCTTCGCTTCTGATGATCCCCTTTTATCAGTATAGTGGACAGCAACCTGTCCAAAGGGACCTTTCCATTTTGCCTGCAATATGACAGAACCCAGACCCTCCCCTTTTCTGGTAAAATCATAAGTATCGGAAGCTGAAAAAAGCAGATAGCCTGTTGCCAATGATAGTTTCACTGAAGAGCTCTTCTTTCTCTTGCGGATGGCAGAGTGCCCACCATAGATGGGCTTTGAACCCTGCCAATCTTCCATCGCAAAGGTCGTCCTAAAAGCCTTGCACTCGAGATCGAGGGCGAAGGTGTACCTCAAAGGATAGGGGCTCTGACCAAAGGCCATACCCAAGGTGTATGGCCCAGAGGCCAACGAGGAAGAGAAAAAGCCCTCCACCCCTTGTATCGGAGTAAAAACAGCCTCAGCATGCAGATCGAAAAAAGAGGGCTTCAGAACAATCTTTGTAGCGACTCCCCACCTAGCATCCTGTGCGCCCCACGCCGAATGAAACGTAAAAACATCCTGTTTAGGAGCCACCCATGCTAGGGCAGAGAAGTCTGCCCTAGATGTTTCCTTCTCATACCCGATAGCTTGCATCTTTTTTGTGCTAAAAAGTATCATGAAGCGCTTATTTCTTGCTTCATAGAGTAGGGCCCTTTGCTTGGAAAAGAAGGGCAACAGGGCATACTCTTGCCAAAATCCGGCATACCCCAAGCTTACCGATGCATCCCCCATCCCTAGGGTAAAGCGTGATGGGAGGAGTAGATTCAGCTCATCAGGGGCAACAAATGCTAGCTGCCCATCCCAAGCCCTTTTCGGACCCTGTTCTGTAACAGAAATAGTGTATTTTTTCTCCTCCGGGTATAGGGCAAAAGAGATACTGCTTTTTGCAGGGAGTACATATAGTAGGACTAGGGTACAAAAGAGCAGAAGTTTCCTCATATGGGTAAAGAAACAGATCGTATTCTTTTGCTTCAGTTGATTAATCCTTAAAGAAGTGGTTAACTGTCGTGGGACTATTGCAACACTTTAAAAATAATTTTTTTACAATATAGGAGTCTTTCATGGTAATTCTGACCTTGAACTGTGGCAGCTCGTCT
>CAYSIH010000191.1:0-3635 GCA_964431005.1 uncultured Sphaerochaeta sp.
GGCAAGGGATGACTCGTGGAGCCAAGATACGGGTGATGATCACGATAACGGTGGTGATGATGGTAGGATTTTTCATGTTGCGTCAGATTCGCATTGGACAGGTCATCCTCGGTGTTGTCTGGATAGGACACATCCTCTACTTCTCGTTTGGGGTAAAGAACAAGGCAACGCACACAGCTCATCTAGAAGAGTGTGAAAGTGTGGCTAACAGCAAGTGACTGATCCTCTTGGTTGGGTAAGATTCCAGACACGTCTCACTTTTCTAGAAATAATGGGGCAAACCAGGTAAAAAAACTCTCCACTTCTGCTTATCAGACATGGAGAGTTTTTATGTGTCATCGGGCAGAGAGGATTTGAACCTCCGACCCCCTGGTCCCGAACCAGGTGCGCTAGCCCCTGCGCTACTACCCGTCAGCTTTTTGAGCCGGGGTAAAATATAGCTGTTGCCCTTCTTATTGTCAATAAGAGACAAAATCACTCAAGCCGCCTTACAGGACTGCTTCTCCTTGCTTTCCCCTTTTACGTATCATTTCATTGACAGTGAGTAGGCTTAATGGTATTTTTCATAAGAATGTCCGCAAAAGCGGAAAATGTTTGGCAACAAAGAGGTTTATGATGTCTTCAAACGACAAAACAGATGAAAAGAAAGGTGGAGAAGAGTCAAAAGCGCTCGACTTCAAGAAAAGCAAGAAAAATGTCAGCACTGAAAAAGGACAGAAAGTTCTTGCTGTAAAACCTAAAAGAAAGATAACCGTGGGTTGGGTTTTTGGTATGATCGTCCTATTGCTCATTGCTATTTCCTTTGTTTTGGCACCAGCCATTCAAGCTTTTGTAGGCCCAAAGAATGCCGATGGCGTAGTCTTTGGAAAATACGGCAAGGAAGATATCAAATACGCATATGGCAACTATTTCTATGACCAGGTGCAGAACTATGGCAATCAGTACAAAAATACTGGCGATAATGCCACACAGACACTCTACCAGATTTGGAAAAGCGCTTACGATAGCACAGTCCTCTACACTGCAGTCAACCAGCTTGCCACCAAGGCAGGACTCATCGCTGCAGATGAAGTGGTCAACCGAGCTATCATCAACAGTGGGGCATACAACAAGGACGGCAAGTTCAATGTTGAGCTTTACCAGAAGGCAACCGCTGAAAACAAGGCTTCCGTTGAAAAATCTATCCGCAGGTCCATACCTTACCAGATAGTAATAGATGACATTGGAAGTGCACTGTCCTCCTCTGCCGAGGCTGACTATGTAGCCAAGATGGCTTCTGTAGGCCGCACCTTCAACTATGTCGATATCAACGCATCGCTCTACCCCGATGAAAAAGCCAGTGCCTACGCCCTGCAGAACAAACAGTTGTTCTACAGCATGGACCTGAGCATCATCAGCGTTGAGACAGAAGATGAGGCAAAAACCCTCTCCTCTGCAATTGCTAGCGGTGAGAAAACCTTTGAAGAGGTTGCTCTTTCCTCCAGCAAGGACAACTTCGCAGCCAACGAAGGCAAGGTCGGTACAGTCTACTACTTCGGTCTTGTCACCAACTTCAAGAATGCTGAAGATGCCACCAAGCTGCTGACAGCAAAAAGTGGAGATGTGATCGGACCCCTCGAAGGAAATGGTGCCTGGTCTATTTACAGACTTGACTCCACCCCCCTCGAAGCTGATTATGCTTCCCCTGCCCTGCTCTCGACAGTCAAAGCCTACCTAGTCTCCAGTGATGATCCGGTAGTTGATGACTACTTGCTCGCCCTGGCCAACGATTTTGCCCAGGATGCTCAGGATGATTTCGCCTCAGCTGCAGAGAGTTCCGCCCTGGATATGGTCACCGTTGGAGGCACTCCCTACAATATTGCCCAGTCCACCTACTTGAACAGCTTCAGCAATACGGACCCCCAGGGTCTGCTTGCTAACGTTGCAACTACAAAAGAGATGGGACAGAAGCTCTATACTGCAGAGTTAGGCACAGTGCTTGAACCCATCAAGAGCAACACCTCCTATCTGGTAGTTCAGGCTGATGAAGAGGTAGCTGATGAAGGGATGGGTAGTTACATCCAGATGTTCTACAATTATCTCAGCGGTTCACAGAACCAGCAGGATTTCTCCCAGGCCCTCTACACTTCAGAACAGTTCGAGGATAACTTCCTTGGAACCTTCTTCTCCACAATACTCGGCCAAGGCTGATAGAACGATTTTGGTTATGAAAAGAGCTGGCTTTTTAAGCCAGCTTTTTCATGCCCACCCTCTCTCGTCCCTTTTGCTATGCTAGGGGGATTCTACCGGCCACTCTACTTTGGGATCTCTGCTTCTTCCAATACCGACCTATTCTTACAAATATCGTAAGAACCTCTTGGTTCAAAACAACGAAAAAGAAGTAAAATCCTTGCTTCATATAAAAAAATCCTGCAAAACAAATGAATAGGACCTATACTGTCGATGAGTAGGATATCTGCTATCCTAATCTGAGGAGATCTGCATGCAAAACGAAATTACAAAAGCCATCCCCTTGTTGGATAATAAAGGCCATATAACAGAAGAGGGTTGGGCCAGAAGACCTCTATGGCAGTATGGGCGTAAAGATATCAAAGCATCCAAACTTGCGATAAAAGAGTGGGACTACTACGCCCTTATCAACCAGGAGAAGGGATATGCTGTAACCGCCACCCTCAGCGACCTCGGCTATGCCGCAGTTTTTGCCATCTCCTACAGTGACCTCACCAAGAAGGATTTTGCGCAAAAAGATGCCATTACACTCTTTCCAAGGGGGAAACTGGGCCTAAGCCCGACTTCCACGGAGGACAGCCAGGTAGCGTGGTCAAACGAGGATCTTAGATTTGCATGTATAAAAAGGGGAGAGAAACGTCACCTGATGTTCGCCTGCCCCAACCTGGTGCTCCCTGATGGAAGAGTTGGCCTTGACGTGAATGTCACCCTTACCCAGAGGGTGGAGATGGAGAGCATCAACATCGCAACCAGCTGGAAAGAGAAACGTAAGGCGTTCTATCTCAACGAGAAGGTCAACTGCATGCCCGTAGAGGGAGTCATCAGGCGAGGGTTGGACAAGGAGACACTGCTCTTAGGCGAGACGTGGGGTGTCCTTGATTGGGGACGGGGAAGATGGACATACCAGAACCGCTGGTTCTGGAGCTCAGCTTCAGGTCTGCTTGAGAATGTTCCTTTTGGCTTTAACCTGGGTTATGGGTTTTCAGACCGTACTCCAGCAAGCGAAAATGCACTCTTTTATGATGGAGTGATCCACAAACTTGATGAGGTGACCTTTCACATCCCTGAAGATGATTATCTGCTACCCTGGAAGTTTACCTCAAACGACGATCGCTTGAATCTGGACTTTGAACCGGCGGTAGACCGCAATTCAACTACCAACTTTCTCTTGGTGCAATCCCGACAACACCAGGTATTCGGATATTTCTCCGGTACGGTAGTCCTTGATGACAAAAGTGAGCTTATCCTGACTAGTTTCCCCGGATTTGCTGAAGATGTATACAATCGGTGGTAGACTAATAGGATTGGGAATGCCTTTGTCTTGAAACAACTTGTGCATTTGTGTAGAATATTCGGACATATGTGTATTTCGCGGCTGTCCAATATTCATGCAGCCATTTAAATAT
>CAYSIH010000192.1:0-1759 GCA_964431005.1 uncultured Sphaerochaeta sp.
CTTTCCGACTTTTGTGTCCACTTGCTGCAGGATTCACAGACCCCCACCAATGCCTCGTCGTTGAACTGCCTTATCCGTGTCATGGATGAGCTGGAATCGGTCACAGACAGTTGCTATAACCTGGTGATGCTTGGCCAAAGGCGCTTCCAGCAGAACTGGAAATTCGACGAGACCTCCGATAGTGAACTTCGCCAGTATCAGAATCTTGTCCAGGAGTTCCTCGACTATGTGCGTGACCGTATGGACAGGACCCTCACCAAAGCAGAGATGCAGAAGGCCAACGAGTTTGAGGAACAGATCAACACGTGGAGAACCCACTTGACCAACCTGGTGCAGGAAAGGCTCTCAGGAGAACAGGCTGATGTGCGTATGGAGTTGCTAATCCTAGAGAAAATCCGCCACTTGGAGCATATCGGCGACTACTGCACAAACATCGCAGAGGCTTACCATCAGGCGGTAAAGCATACTCCCATGCTACAGAAAAGGTCTGGCCGTCCAGTTCCGCTACAGGTCAGTGACAACGAAAAACTAACAGGTCTTTGATACTAGCAAACATGCCCACCTTCTTCTCAGGTGGGTTTTTCTTTCTAGATCTATCCTCTCGTATTTAGTAGAGAACAACCTCAACATCAGCAATGCCACAAAGATTCTCATAGGCTTCGCTGTAGGATTGCAATACCTGCTCACACCCCTCTAGCATCAGGTTTACGAACAAGAGGCTATCATCAAGGGCGAGGTTGCCTGTAGTCCCTATGCTCGTACGATTCTTGAGTGTCTGGACAGGGTCAAAGGCCTCCACCTGCGAAAGGTGCAGTCCCACATCCTTGTAGCTATCGCGGAAGTTTCCTCCATCCAGCACTTTGGCAAGCACAACGTCTGTTGCATAGAGTGATGGTACACACGCCTTGGTAAGTGCCTCTTCATGGACAACCAGACCTGAGAGCATCCTATCCATGATAGCTACCAGCTGCCAGGTGGCTCGGGTCCCCTGCATCAGAGGCTCCTTGGTATCCTGAAAATCTCTGTTGTAGCCAGAAGGGAGGCTCCTGATGATGGATTTTACCGCCATCGCAGAAGATGAGACAAGGGCTGAACGGCTTCTGGCAAGCTCAAGACCATCAGGGTTTTTCTTCTGGGGCATGATGGATGATCCTGTGCACAGCTCCTGAGGCAGGGAGAAATAGCCAAATTCGGGCAGGGTGAAAAGGATGAGGTCCTGAGCAAGCTTGCTTATGGTCAGGGCGATGTAATCACAGCTGTCCAACAGCATGGCCTCAAATTTACCACGGCTGTTGTTTGCGTAGAGCACATTGTTTTGAACTCGGGAAAATCCCATTTCAGAGGCAACAAATTCCCTATCCAACGGGAGGGGAACCCCGTACGATGCAGCAGAGCCCAGCGGGCTCTGGTCGAATGTCCAAGAGAGATGCATCAAGTGCTGAGCTTCGTCATAGAGCTCTTCTGCAAAGGAGGCCGCCCAAAGCCCTACAGACGAGGGCATCGCTATCTGCATATGGGTCCGTCCAGGCATGGGGATAAACTCATACTGCTTGGCAAACTCCAATAGGCTTTTTGCTAACGATCCTGTCTCCCTACAAAGCTTGAGGGAGAATTCACGCATCCAGAGGCGCAAGGCAGTCTGTACCTGGTCATTGCGGCTTCTTCCTGTATGGATTTTCTTGCCAGCCTCCCCTACTTTTCTTGTAAGGAAGCCTTCGATGGCTGTATGGCAATCCTCATCCGCCGCTGTTATGGGAAA
>CAYSIH010000192.1:1859-3576 GCA_964431005.1 uncultured Sphaerochaeta sp.
CTTACGATCAGTTGCGGATGTAACCAGGAGGGGCCAGTGTGTATAAACCTGTTTGCACAACAGGACAGCACACCACCCAAACTCCTCAGTGCCAAAGCAATCGACACAGCTACGATCAAGCTACACTTCAATGAGGAGTTGCGCAGCAAAGCCATAACCTTGCAAGTCAATGGTGCTGATACCGCCAACTATATCTATGCAAGAGAGACTATCATGCTCTACCTCACGTCAGCCATGCCGATAGCCTCCTCTACCCGCTTGGAAGGCCGTGTGGAGGACCAGTGGGGCAACAGCACACGTTTCAATATCGAGGTTTGGGCACACAACCCCAATAGGGCCGGTGTCCTCATAAACGAGTTCTCCACCAAAGGTTCTAAAAACAGTCCTGACAGGGTTGAGCTCATAGTCACCAAAGGGGGTAATCTTGCCGGCATCACCGTAGCAAATGGAGTAGGTCCGTATGCCAAGGACCGTTGCATCCTAGGGGACAAACATGCCTATGCAGGAGATTTTCTGGTCATTGCATTCCAAGAAGGGGCAACCTCGACAGAGTACAGTTCCGAACATCTTGAGGGCTTGAGTTCCAATAACGGGTGCATCACTGTTACCGAGAGCCCCGACTGGGAGAGTCCCATCATTGATGCTGTGCTATACAGCAACAAGACCACAACTACGTACGGAGGATTTGGATCAAGGGAGACTGAGCAAGGAGCCCACCTTCTCTACCAAGGGAGGCAGTGGGACTCGCCATTGGCTGAAAAGGCGATAGACTCCACTGCGAGTACTGCAACACGCACACTCTGCCGTGACTCCTACAGGGATACCAATAGTGCAGAGGATTGGTATGTCTGTGATACCAAGGGAGCTAGCTTTGGAGGGGAGAATTCAAGCAAGCGATACGAGCAGTAAATATGCGCTTTTCCCATAGTTTAGGAAATCTTCCCAAGTCTGACCTGCGCAAAACCTGAATGGAACTACCCCTTGCCTGAATGAGGGGGCCGATACGAAACCGGGGGATGGGCAAACTGAAAAAGAGGAGGCATACGCCTCCCCTGAACAAACAATGCCCTGTCTCTTAGAGATGGGGTTTGATAAAACTTTCAAGAACTGAAAGCGATGCGGCCCCAATTCGTTGGTCAACCACCTCTCCATTCTTGAAAATCATAAGGGTTGGGATACTGTTGACGCTAAACTTGCTGGCAACAGCGACAACCTCATCCACATTGACCTTGGCTACCACCAGTTTCCCGGCATATTTTTCAGCCAGCTGAGTAACGGAAGGACCAATCATCTTGCAGGGACCACACCAAGGTGCCCAAAAATCCACTAAGACAGGTTTGTCCGCTTGTAAAATTTCTTTTTCAAAGTTGTCAGAAGTAATAATTATTTCACTCATGCGCATAGCTCCTTCTCTAGATTGTCATAATAACGGTAAACATAGAAAAAAGATAGAGGAATCTTGTTACAGTCAAAGAGCTGTTGCTACTATGTCTCCTTTATTCGCCTTATGGGTAAAACCTTTCATCTCCACTGAACACTCACGCCTTGATAGGGACGAGTATACGAAGAAGGACAAAACCATATCCGGTAGGGAGAGTCATCAGATTCCCTTTTGCATTTGTAAGTAAGGGTGAATCTGTCTATACTAAAGGATATGCAAGCACTATTAACATCGGAATATATAAAAGCCCTATTGGTAATTGTCGGCGGTTCGGTC
>CAYSIH010000193.1:0-3561 GCA_964431005.1 uncultured Sphaerochaeta sp.
CGTTCTTCATCACACGTGCCGCCGCATAGTCAGATTTGGTGAAAAGTTGGCAATCTTATGGAAAGTTTTTTACTATGGAAAGTTTATGCCCAGAACCTGCATCCCATACAGCCTGACAGCAGATAGAACTTTCCATAAAAGATGGGAACAATCAGCACAGACTCTTAAGAAAATCCATTAAATCCAATTTTTCCTTTTCCTGGTAAATATCTGACTGCCCTTCGAAATTGTGCCTGTCGTTGGCCAGAATTGCTTTCCGAACCAATTCTGGTGAGGTCCTTG
The DNA here is from genome assembly GCA_964431005.1 of uncultured Sphaerochaeta sp. GTDB lineage: Bacteria > Spirochaetota > Spirochaetia > Sphaerochaetales > Sphaerochaetaceae > Sphaerochaeta. The sequence continues at coordinate 283 of CAYSIH010000193.1, forward strand.
CATACCACTCGGTGGTGACGACTGATTTATGACCCAATAGATCCCGTATATATATGAGATCAACTTCATCCTGCACTAATTCATAGGCTTTTGAATGTCGAAGTCCATGCACAGAGACGATCCTCTTGAAATAATCAGGGTTTGCTTCCCTTGCCTTTTTCTCATATTTCTTCAAGATATCGTTTACCCCCTGTCTGGTCAGTTTCTTGCCACTGGGATTCTTGAAGAGTACCTCACCTCCTTTTTCACCATCAATCCTATAAATCTGGAGATATTTCCTAAGTAATTCCATAGTATCATCCGGTATGCCTATGGCATGTCGTTCCCCTCCTTTTTTCCTTACCGTGAGGACAGGTATTCCCACCCAGTCAATATCTCCAACTGTGATACCTACAAATTCAGTCACCCTCACCGCTGTTTCAAAAAGAAGTTGGAGCAAAGCAAGATCTCTCACTCCGTGTTTTCTCCTCGTATCTGGTTGCTGAAAAAGGATATCAAGTTCTCTGCTAGAAAGATGTCCGGGCAGGGGCCTCTCCACTTTCTTCAATGGCACATCTTGTATCTCCTTACACTTTGAGGCAAGTTCAGGATGATAGATGCTGACAAAATGGAAATAGCTCTGAATTGCTACCAGCCTCAGGTTCCTGGTTATTGGTTTGCATTTTCTAGAATATTCAATCCAATTGCAGTATTCCACTAAGACACTTTTTGTTAGCGTCTCAAAGCTTACATTGCCAGGCTTGCAGCCCTTTGTCTCCTCAAGGAACATGAAGAGGAGCATAAACGCTGTGGCATAACTCCTTATTGTATTTTCGCTGTATCCTTTTTGTAGTGGCATGAAAGAGACAAAAAACTGGGTCAGGCAATCTTGGAAATTAACTTTCTTCATACAACACCTCTGGGATTCGTCCTGAATGCAATGGTATTACTTCATCGCCATTGATTTTATATTGTGGTAACCGCAGATATTTTTCAGTCTCGGTAATGTTAAAATGCCCAAGATACTGGCAAAGCAATGCAATGCTCCTATAGCTGTCCATTCCCTGCTCATGCATTTTCTCAAGTGCATGAACTGCGAATGTATGCCTGAGGCTATGGGCATTCGGAAAACAACCTCGGGAATCAATGGGAATGCCTGCTTTTCTATAGATTGACTTTATAGTGGTAGAGGCAAAGCTGGCATTAAGCATTTCTCCTTCTCTGCTCGGGAAAACCAGATGCTCTTCTTGTTCTTGTCCAAAATCCAGCTTGCAGAGGTATTCTCTGAAACACCTGCCCATGGAATTGGATAAAGGGACAATCCTACTCTTGAAATTCTTTGACATATTGATAAATAGGGAATTGTCTTCTGGGTTGTAGTCCTCAGTAGTCAAGGACAATGCCTCACTTATCCTAAGCCCTGCAGAGTAGAGTATCTTCACAAGAACGGGAAAGAGGATGTGGTATTCTGACCTTCCTGACGGCTTTATCTGCTCTGCTTGTAAAAAAACGGTAATGATTTGCTTATGGGATAAAACATAGGGAATGAAGCTATTCCTGAAAACGGGGAGAATTCCCTTTGGGAAGACGTATGCCATTCCCCCATCCAAGTTGATAAAGTTTGCCAGTTTCCTCAGGAGTGATACCCTATTCTGTCTGGTGCCCTTGCTTTCGCTTTCTTTGAGTTCAGCGACTTTTTCAGCCATTTCTAGTGTTATGACAGGTAGTTCGCCTTCTGCTTTTTCATTGAGAATCAAGTTGATATACCTCACCATCCGCTGTGAAGAGATCCCATATTTGTACCCCCCATTTTGCATGTATGTGATGAATCTTACACAATAATCCTTGAACAACCCTTCAAAAACGATTGCCTTTGCTTCATGTTTCATGGGAAATCTCCAATGCCAGTTTCCTGAGTTGCTCAGGTGCCATCCAGAGATATCGTTTGGTGATATTCATGCTACCATGACCAAGGGCGGCTGAGATTACGGGCAGGGAAATATCCTGTCGTAGGAGGGAAGAAGTGAGGCTATGCCTGAGGGCATGGGGCCCATGATGCTTATCTGTAGTCTCAATCCCTGCACGCTGTAAATATCTATCAACTGCATAATAGATCATTCCTCTTGTGTATGCACCCTCAACTGTGGGAGAAACCCGTGGGAACAACAGGGTGGTGTCGATGTTTGGTCTTCCGTCCCTGATGTAGTCAGCCAAGGCCAGGAGCAGGTTCTCTGAAAGTGGAAGTGTCAATGACTTCTTGGTCTTCCCCATGCGCATGTGCAGCTCTTTTGCTGACCAATCGAAATCACCCAGCTTGAGGTAAAGCACATCGGATTCCCGGATACCCAATTCGGCGAGCAGCAATGCTATGACATAATCCCGTTTGCCAAGTTTTGTTTTCCTGTCTATCTGGTTCAGTATTTCTTTGACCTCATCCATGGAATAGCAGGAACTCAGCCGGGCATCCTTGTGGGATATAATGGTGCCCACATATTGCTGTGCAATTGGATCATATGCTAAGGAATCCACAAGAAATGCAATAAAATCTCTCAATGTAAAGAGGATATTGGCCTTATAGGCTTCACTGTACCCTCTTTCTTGAATATAGCTCTTAAAATTGAATATTGTATCAAACTTGATATCGGTCTCAGAGAGACCAGAGGAATCGAGATACAACAGAAAGCCTAGTAATCTGGAAACTTTGGTTTCAATTGTATTCTGACATTGTCCCTTCTTTTCCAACCACTCGCAATAGTCTGTGGAAAGTTGCACAAATTGAGTGGGTATCTGAATCACCTTCTTCATGTAATGTGATTTGACCTTCTCGTTTTTGTCTAATGATTGTAAAACTCTAAAATGCCTGACAAAGCGTTGCACATAATCAGGTTGGGTAAACTTTCGCTTTTCCCTGCAATCGTCCAGGAATTTTTCTAGCATATTCTCTGAAAGATCGAAATTCGTACTATGTTTGGCGAATTCAACAAGAGAAAAAAAAGTTTCCCTTTGCTGATACAAACTGGATCGAGAATAATCACAGGTCCCATAAAAAGCTAAAGCTTTTGTAACCAATTCTTCCAAATGCAGAACTGTCATAATGACCTCCATATAGAGTGATGGAAATCATTGTAAGCCAAGTATTATGGAAAGTTCTATCTGCTGTCAGGCTGTATGGGATGCAGGTTCTGGGCATAAACTTTCCATAGTAAAAAACTTTCCATAAGATCTTCTATGTAAAGCTTTACATAGAAGATCGTCGGCGTATCTTACAAATCTGAGTCCTCTCTTCTCCATCTCCTTGTC
>CAYSIH010000194.1:0-3550 GCA_964431005.1 uncultured Sphaerochaeta sp.
GACAGAGAGCGCAAGCCCTTTGATCGTGATGGTGGCCGTCCTTCCTATGGAAACCGTGATGACCGTGGTGGCAGACCTTCCTATGGCGACAGAGAGCGCAAACCCTTTGATCGTGATGGTGGCAGGCCTTCCTTTAGGGATCGCGATGACCGTGGTGGCAGACCCTCCTCGGATGTGGAGAAAAGAGAGAGAAAATCTTCTCCCAAACCTTACGGTTTTGATAAGTTCAAAGATACCCGTACCAGAGGTGAGGAAGAGAATAGAGATTCTTTCTTCTGGCTTGACGAGAAGAAGAAGGGTGATAAATAACTGTTTATCCAATAGGTTTATTGAAAGGTCCCAGGCATACCAGCTTGGGATCTTTTTGTCGTGTTGCAAAGGATGTGGGGGAGAGGTTTGTCTGAATAGCAATACACCTATCTAAAGCACTGATTACAATATTAGCTAAAAGAAATAAATCAAGCTTCTTGGTTGCAACGATCAATTAAACACAATAATCATCAGTTGAAAATATCTTTTCTTGACAAGTTCATGCTCTTCCACAACAATCATGAGTAAGAATAGGATTGAGGAGTTCTCATGCATAAGATTGCTGTAAACAAAGTTAAGATATTCGAGGTCTGTCCCCGCGACGGCTTGCAGAATGAACCTAATTTCATTACAACGGAAGACAAGATTAAGCTAGTTAATATGCTCACCGAAGCCGGGTGCAAGGATATCGAAGTAACTAGCTTTGTTCACCCCAAATGGGTGCCGCAACTCGCTGATACTGTTGAGGTTCTCAAAGGGATCAAACGCGCTCCAGATGTAAATTACAATGCACTCATTCCGAATCTGCAAGGATTGCAGAGAGCTTTTGACTCGGGTGTAGAGGAAATTGTGACTATCATGAGCTCCAGTGAGACCCACAACATGAAGAACTTGAACATGAGAGTTGCTGATTCACTCATTCAGATGAAAGAGATCAATATATTGGCACGGAAGCGTGGAGTTCGAGTCAGGTCATATATTGCAACCGCTTTTGGTTGTCCGATGGAAGGGGCCATTCCAAAAGAAATAGTGGCAGACATAGCTGAAAAGTTAGAAAGGTATGGTTCTTATGAGATCTCTCTCGGAGACACGACCGGTATGGCAAATCCCACTCAGGTGTTTGAAGTGGTGGAAAGTGTGAGAAGTCGTCTCAAAACATGTTCGCTTGCAACGCATTTTCACCGTTCAAATGGTATTGAGTTTGCCAATATATTGGCTTCGTTACAGGCGGGGATATCTGTAATCGATAGTGCCGTTGGTGGGCTCGGTGGTTGTCCCTATGCCCCTGGAGCCACTGGAAACATCGCCACAGAGGATCTGGTTGACATGTTGCACCGCATGGGTATTGAAACTGGTATTAATCTTGAACGTATTCGCGAGGCAGCTACGTTCGCCAAGAGCTTGAGCTCTACTCATTGTATATAAGGAGACCCAATATGGATATACTAAAATCTCTTGCCAAACAGTATGATAATGCAGAAATAAAGGATCAGCACCTTGAGGCTAAGATATATGCAGAAGCATTCGGCTCTGATCCCGATAAACTTGTCGAGGCCTGTCGTGAAGCAGCTCGAATCAGGTGCAGTCTTGTGGAGAAGAATACAGGGACTCCATTGGATTTGATCAAAAATATGGCTGTCGATAACTGTTCTCTGTCCAATGACTACATCCTCACCGGCATTGAGAAAAAAATTGGAGGTTCAGTTATTCCAATGGGAGTAGCCGGTCCTGTTCTCGTGAAGGGTGAATATGCCAAGGGTGAGTATTATATCCCCCTTGCAACCAATGAAGCGGCTCTTGTCGCTGGTGTCCAGCGGGGAATGAAAGCTATCAATCTTGCCGGTGGAATCAGTACAGCTGTAACTTTTGATGGTATGGCCCGGGCTCCACTGTTTCAGGCTCCTGATCTCTATTCTGCGAGGGCTTTTTGTAAAAGAGTTGTTGAGGACAAAGAATTTCTTGCTTTGCTTGGCAAGGAAATTAAAGATCCTTTCGTACAGCTGCAATATATTGAACCAACCCAAATGGGAACTAGAGTGTTTTTGCGGGTAGTTTGCTTAACCGGTGATGCCATGGGCATGAACGGTGTCACAAAGGCAGCAGCCGACATATCCCGAAAATTATTGCAACTGTTGCCAGATTGGAAATTACTGACTATTTCAAGCAATATGTGCTCTGACAAAAAATCATCGCATGTCAATATCCTTCACGGCAGGGGTAAGAGTGTTCAGGCTGAAATTTTTATTCCATCTGAAGTGCTCAAGAAAGTGTTCAGTCCCATTGTGACACCTAGGAAAGTTGAGCAGCTGATATTTAATAAATGTTACTTGGGATCGAGCATCAGCGGTACTCTTGGTGGCTTTAATGTCAATGCCGCCAATGCTATTGCTGCTTTCTTTGCAGCAACAGGACAAGACCTGGCCCATATTGTTTCTAGCTCCACAGCATTCCTCATGGCAGAGGCTGTCGATGGAGGCTTGCACTATATGGTTTCCATGCCGACCTTGGAGCTTGCTACTATAGGAGGAGGAACAAACTTCGGCACAGCAAAGGAAGCTCTGAAAATTATGGACTGTGGTGGGTTTGGCACTAGAGTCGAAGATAACTCAAACGTGAAACGTCTGGCAGAGTTGGCAATCGTAGCTGTTGCAGCCTTGGATCTGAACACAACATGTGCCCAGGTGGACCAGTTTGAGATGGCAGACAGTCATGTGAAGCTGGCCAGAGGTGAAAAATAGCCCGACAGAGCCTCTGCTTGGCGAATACCATTCTCCCCTCCAGATGCTAGTCTGGAAGGGGAGAAATTGTCTGGTGAATCAGGATATATGCTTGTTGGTTTGGGGATACAGTGCTGAGAATGCTGGCTTGCATCTGAGTGCTCCCGTACCGACGATTTGTGCCAAGGCTCGCTTGGAGGTATGCTTAAGGTTTACGGTATCCTGGATACTTTCCCCCTGGTAGTGTGATCAACTGAATCTTTTTCTCTGCAAGGTTGTCCACACGCTTTTCAGATGTTGGCATCAAGTCCTTAGCTTAAAATAAAAATAACTACTTATTAACTATGGTATTATTATAAATATATGGTACAATACTCGAGTTGTTGTGTCAAAAATCTCATGCGGTTTTGAGATCTGTTGGGTTAGCATGTATTTCCTATACAGCATTTTAGTTTTTTGCTAGAAGTTGACATAATTCATTCAGTAGTTTATCCTCTTACATAGGAAACAATACCAATTAGGAATAAAATGAAAGAAAAAAGACAAACAATACAAAAAGGCTTGATTTGGGATGCTGTTTCCGAAGCTGATAACCATCCCAATGCAGAACAGATTTATGATACTATCGTAAGTAAGCACCCTTCCATCAGTCGTGCCACTGTGTATAGGAACCTTAATATGCTAGTAAGCGAAGGAAGGGTTAAGCGTGTACGTGTGCTTGGGGGACCTGACCATTTTGACAGGACCTTGGAGAAACACTACCATATCCAGTGCACTCACTGTAAGAATGTAAGTGATGTTGA
>CAYSIH010000195.1:0-3471 GCA_964431005.1 uncultured Sphaerochaeta sp.
TGAACTGTTCGCTTCCTTGATCACAATGTATGAGGATGAACACTATCCTGTTGATCTTCCAGACACCATAGATGCGATACTATTTGCAATGGACCAACAGGGGCTAACAAGGAAGGATCTCATTCCAATCATTGGCAGCCAAAGCAAAGTTTCTGAGGTTTTGCGTAGGAAGCGCCCACTCAGTCTTTCAATGATGAGAAACCTACATGAAAAGCTACATATTCCAACTGAAATCCTTCTACAGGAACCTCCAAAGAGCCAGGAGCAAGGAAATGATTCCCATTCAAACCATGTATATTTGTAGGATTGATTGGTTTGGGACTTTGCTAGTGTAGCGTACCTAGGAACCCTACGTACGCTACACAGGATGCCCTTAGGCATCAGGTCTCATCTACATCCCCAACAGTGATCGTCACATACAGATACCCTGCTGTCTCTGTATCTACCTCATAGCTCAACGTGAGCAACTCACCAGAAACAGATCCTTCTTTCAGTATGGTCCCATCAGGTTTCTCCAAGCATAGGGAGAGGGGGTTGGTATCATCCAGATAGCTCAGGTTCGCATGGATTGTGCCCTGTGCTGCTGAGATTCTCCATCTATGCTTTGTTCCAGCGCTTACCGCGATTGATGAGTTGATCGAATCACTCTTTTCGTAGGAAGTGATGCCCAGAGCTCTCACCGGATTTATCAAGCCATATCCATACGAGGTATCATATCCTTCGGTCGTTGCATCATCATCAGCAGTAGAACAGATGATCTCCCTAATGTGAGAGCCAGTAAGCGAGTGGTTTTTAGACTTGATAAGTGCTGCCAAACCTGCAACATGGGGTGCAGCCATGGAGGTCCCATCAAAAAACAAAAATACTTCACCACCATACTCTGGCATATACGTTTCTTGGAGGATTCCTGCGGGATTCTCATAGCCATTTACAAGTATTGTACGCGAATTATCTCCTCCTGGAGCCATTATTTCCATCCCTACACCATAGTTCGAGTAATCAGTCCTTTCGGCAACTTCATTCACGGCCCCAACAGCCATTACAGTATCAAGCGCCGCTGGATAACAAATTGAGGAAGCCCCTTCATTTCCTGTTGCAGCTATGACAAGCACACCATGATCGGATGCATATTGGCAAGCATCAGCGATAAGGTCCGAGGCTTCTTCTCCTCCCAATGACATATTGATTATGTCGGCTCCGTTGTTGACCGCAAAGAGGATCCCTTGGGCAACTTGTGAATTGTCCCCATACCCATCAGCAGCCAACACCTTGACGGGGAGGATCGTTATATCTGGAGCAATTCCTGCGACTCCGAAGTTATTATTTGTTGATTGTGCAATGGTTCCTGTAACATGAGAACCATGCCCATTGTCGTCAAAAGGATAGATTGAATTATTGATAAAATCATAGCCTTGGGCAAATCGTGTTGTACTCAGGTCATCCAAGAGGAAATACACACCGGTATCCAGTACAGCAACGATAACACCTTCATCTCCGGTTGTCACATCCCAAACGGTTGGCATGTCCAGCATTTCAAAATTCCATTGGAGGCAGTACATAGGATCATTGGATACCGAATAGATGCTACACAAGAGATCTTCCTCTGCAACTTCAATACCTTCAGTTTTCCTCAACTGCTGGAGAATACTAGGAATCGAATCATATGATTGCTCATCAACGACTACCCGGATATACGGCAGTCCAGCTGCATACAGGTCCATCGATGATGAAACGGCCCAGTCAAGATCGTCTATAATTGTCAGAGGAGGAAGTGTGAATCCTTGCTTGAACTTTATCAGGATAGCTTTTTCACGGGGGATCCGACCCTCATCACCAGAAAGCAAAGGCACATTTCCTAAACGGGGGAAGGTCTTTTCACTACCCAAAAAGCCTCGTCCGGTTGCTGTAGGAACCTGTGCTCTGGCGTTTAGCATCTTATCTGCCTTAGCGAAAGAATTCCAATCAGCTTCAAGTCGATAGCCCAGCATTGGAATCAAAGGTGGCTCAGGGAGAAAGCGTGCAGTGATAGAATAATCTTGCTCGATGGTAAAGGCCAACTCCCCTACTTCTGCAAGTATGTGTCCGTCCTTGATCCATGCATCAAATATCCATCCAGCATCTGCTCTAGGTATGAGCAGGACTGCTGCACCGACGGGGATAGTCCCCTCACCAGGATACGAGGTGACGCTACCGCTACCCTCGGTTGTAACACTCAAAGTAACTGTTTTCTGATTCAGATCACATCCCGACAGACACAAGATCGATACCATGAGTATCAAGAATACTAATCGTTTCACGCAAGCTTCCTTTGATTCCATTGAATGATACTTATTGTGAATTATTGTAGTTAGTCGTCAAGCAACTGAACTTCAACACCATATACAACTTCCACAAAGTTATAACAAACATACCATACATGAGCCAATGTATATCTACATTTGTTGATAAATGACTATTTCTTTATATGCATGCTCGTCCATCTAACCAGCATACACTACATGCTCTTTACGCCCCAAGGGGCGGGGAATGAACCCACCTCTGATTGATGAAGAGTTTGGCGACGGAAATGGAATCATGAGCGCTATTGACTGTGAAGACCATGTGGAAAGGAAGGAAGACCCAACAGGTGACCGAGTAACAATTACCCTTGATGGAAAATTCTTACCGTATGGTTCACGAGGAAAATATCCTTGGTAATGGGCAGCCAATAGTTTGAACATAGATAGTTCATAACCATGAAGGAGGATACATGTTTTTGTCATGTATCCTCTTTTATATGCAATCAAATATAAGAAAGGTGGAACATATGATTCAAGAACGTGATGATGAGAGAAAAATTACATCGCCCATACAGCGATATTTTAAAAATGGGCGACTACGAAGAGAAGTACACTACAAGTGCCAGGACCTGTCAGTCTGATCTGGTCCTGTATAGGGGCTTTCATCGGAGTGCTTCTGGTATCCTATATTGGGATAAAAACTGATTTATTTCCCTTGTTTGCGTCATTTGGAGCTTCGGCTGTCCTGTTATACGGACCGTCAACCGCACCATTTTCCCAACCCAGGAGTTTGATAGGCGGGCATGTATTATCAGCATTGGTAGGGGTTATCGTCTATGCTCTGCTTGGTGCAAGTTTTGTGACGGTTGCGCTAGCTGTAACATTGGCGGTGATCGTGATGAAAGTAACCAAAACAGTCCATCCACCAGCAGGTGCAACTGCCTTGTTGGGAGGTACTGGCTCCGGTGGGAGTTTCATGTGGGTAATCGGGCCTGTTCTCATAGAGCGGTGATCCTGCTGCTTGTTGCCCTGTTAATCAACAATCTAGACAGGAACCTCAGGTATCCGGATTACTGGTGGCAAGGTGCATGACTCTGGTCAGGCAGTTCTCCCCTTTGTTATCCTTTGGATGAGGATGAGCAAGACCGCGGAGAGGAATAGCATAAGGCTGCTGATCATCAGCGCATAGCCA
>CAYSIH010000196.1:0-3458 GCA_964431005.1 uncultured Sphaerochaeta sp.
GTACATGTACAGCATGGAGAAATCCTGGTGTTTGCCTCCCTGGACTTGATAGATGCTGGGTTGTACTGTCGTGTTATCAAAGAGTTCCTTGAGAAAAGCATTGTTTGGCTCTGTTTCCCATTGTTCGCTTCTGAGAAAAGCACTTGGAATATCCAGGCCCTTGGTAAGGATATCAGTTTTGATCGGCTCAACCCAAGCATCAAAACCCAGCACTGCTTTGATTCGCGGGTCTGTTATGGCAAGGCTGACCACTCCTCCTCCGCCAGTTGAGTGGCCCATTGCCCCAACTTTTTCCTTGTCGATCCTGTTTGAAAAGAAGGCACTGGTTTCCATGAAATCGAGTACGGCCAGAGCATCGTTGGCAAATGTGTCGACCAAGGCTTGGGAATAGGTGTGAAAGTCGTCTACTTCGGACCTGCCGGGAAGTGCCCCTTGATCTGCATATACCACCTTTCGGTTTTCGAATACGCTTACAGCAGCTCCATAGGTGTGGTTGATGCTTACTGCAATATAGCCATGACTTGCAAGCATCTCTCCAAGATCAGAATGAAGGCTTGAAAAGCCAGTCCATCCGTGGGAGATGATAACTAGTGGGTAGGTCTGTTCCTTGTCACTAATAGATAGTCCCGTATAGCTATGGCTCTTGATCAAGGCCGTATGGTCGAGGAGAAAAGAGGGGAGGTCATACAGTACTGGGATACCCGAGGCAACTTTTCTGCCATCAATGAGCCATTTGGTCAGTTTGCCGTCTTTGTTGCTGTCTGCAGGATACCACGCCTGGAATCTGATGTGTCGGTCCTTACCAGGTTCTGAGCCGTATAGTTCCGCCCGCCCTAGTTCTGTAAGTTCATAGCTCACCGTTCCTATAGCGTAGAGACCAGTAGGATTTGGCATCGTGTTGACCGGAAACAGATACAGGGCAAACAAGGTCCCCAATAGGCAGATGATCGATAGAGAAGATAGAAAAATCCGGTTCTTCCTAGCAATTCTCCTTTTGTTGAAAAGGAAGACGATCCACAGCACAGGTAGTGCAAGGTAGACACAGGCCATCTGGAGACGCAAGCCTTCAACAATCCCATGGGCAGTGAAAAGTATGCTGGATAGACTGAGCAAAAGGAGTTGTAATCTTTTCTGCTTCTTATTGCTGGCAAAGGCACAGATACCTGAAGCCGTTGTCAGGACCAGCAATACGAGCTCAAGCATTCTCATATTCTTTCCTCACTAAAAGTGTATTGTCTATGAAATAACTATAGAGGGTGTCAGAGGTTTTGCCAAATATAATCGCCAATAAAGCATGTGTATTCTGAATACTTAGGTTTGGGAAGTGTGGAGTAACAGATGTTTCTCTGCAATCCTGCAAGGACAATAGCGTAAAAAAGGACTTGATTCTTGTGAACCAGGTCCTTTTTTACGCTTATAATCAACTTTGATCGAATCTAATCTGACTGTATCTGACTTACCAAACTTATCCTGATTATCTCATTCCTTGGGTTTCGGATAGTCAATGATCAGATGCAGGTCATCCAGCTGTTGCTGATCAAGGAACGAGGGTGAGTCATCCATAGGACTGATACCCGCAGTATTCTTCGGGAATGCGATTACCTCATGGATTGAGGTCTCGTCACTCATGATCATGACCATCCTGTCGATGCCCGGGGCGATACCGCCATGAGGGGGAGGCCCGTACCTGAAGGCATTGAGCAGGAAGCCGAAGCGCTCCTCAGCCGTCTCGTCATCAAAGTTACAGATGCGGAAGATACGCTTCTGTAGCTCGACATCATGGATACGGATCGAGCCACTGGCTACCTCGTACCCATTGAGCACCAGGTCATAGAGGTCTCCCTTTACGCTGCCTGGATCAGATTCCAGAGTTTCGAGGTATTGGCTCTGGGGCATGCTGAACATATGGTGTGCAGCCTCCCAGTGACCTGCGGTCTCGTTGTACTCAAAGAGGGGGAAGTCGATGATCCAACAGAATTCAAAACCTTTGCGGATCAAGTTGAGGTCTTTACCCAGCTTCGATCGTACAGCACTGAGACTTGCACAGCAACGTTTCCAGTTCTCATGAGCAACAAAGAGGATAAGATCCCCTTCCTTTGCCTCCATCTTGGCGATAAGCTCCTCTTCGAGGCCTACAAAGAACTTGCTTACTCCGCCACTGACCGTATTGTTTGGCCCTACCTTGATCCAAGCGAGGCCTTTTGCCCCGTAGATCTTAGCAGCATCCTCAAGTTCGGTAATGAACTTGCGGCTGAACTCAACTCCTTCAGTCTTAGGTGCACAGAGGGCCTTTACATATCCCCCTGCAGTAATAATATCCTTGAAGGTTGCGAAGCTGCTCTTTTGAGCTATTTCATTCATGTCGGAAAGGGGGATGTCAAATCTGAGGTCGGGTTTGTCGCAGCCGTAGGTGTTCATGCTATCTGCATAGGTGAGCCTTCTGAAGGTAACAGGGAGCTCGACATCCATGACCTCCTTGAATACGTGGCCGAACAAATCTTCCATAAGGGAGAGTACATCATCACGTTTTACAAAGCTCATCTCTAGGTCAAGCTGGGTAAACTCCAGCTGGCGGTCTCCACGGGCATCCTCGTCTCGATAACAGCGGGCAATTTGGAAGTATTTGTCAAAACCTCCGACCATCAGGATCTGCTTGAAAAGCTGTGGGCTCTGAGGTAGGGCATAGAACTTGCCAGGATAGAGACGGGAGGGGACCACAAAGTCACGAGCTCCCTCCGGGGTGCTCTTGATCATGGTAGGGGTCTCAATCTCATAGAAATCCAGGCCAGCTAGATACTTCCTGATGGAGAAGATGAAGTCATGGCGAAGCTTGATACGCTTTTGCATCCCTTGGCTGCGCAGGTCAAGGTAACGGTACTTGAGGCGCAGGTCCTCTCGTGTCTCAAGGCCATCATCAAGCTGGAAGGGAAGGGGAGCGCAGCGCGAGAGGATTTCGATTTTCTCCGCCTTAACCTCAATCTCGCCGGTTGCCATATCAGCATTGACCATGGAATCGGGTCTGAGCCTGACTGTTCCGGTCACTGCAATGCAGAACTCCATCCTCAGTTCGTTGGCAGTGTTTTGTAGTTCGGCTGATGCATCATCATCGACTACAACCTGGGTTATGCCATAGCGGTCACGTAGGTTTATAAAGTGAAGGGATCCATGGTTACGGCTGCGATGGACCCATCCGTTTAGGACTACCTTCTTATTGTTATCATCCTTGTTCAATGCTCCGCACGTCGCTGTTCGCTGTGAAAATAGTTCTTCTGCCATACCGGTCCCCTATCGTTGAAAAGTACTCCTATCCTACAGCATGGATGGCAAAATGACAATTGCCCGCTACTGGAGGAGCTCCGTTGTCTTTTGCAAGAATTTGCTTGTCTCTAATGATACAAAAGGAGGTAGTTGTTGAGATTTACTGTTTTTCCTTTCTCTGCTGGTAGTTTGGATTAAAC
>CAYSIH010000197.1:0-3413 GCA_964431005.1 uncultured Sphaerochaeta sp.
TCGATATACTGTACAGGATTCAAAGGAGCAACCTGTAAGAGTTTTGCATCAGCATCGTTTGCCAATCGTATTTCCAGCACTCGTCTGCTTGACTCGATCTTCATCCCGTACTTGCCTTGCATCAGATGGTAGAGGGACTCCTTCTCCAAGTCATCATCCAAAAGACCTGCAAGGGGATAGTTATGCGTCGGCAAATAGGTGGAGACTAAGACAATCGGTTCCTTGTTTATGCTTCGCAAACGCTTCAGGTGTACCACTTTTCCGTCTTGGGGAACCTGTAAGGAGATTGCAACATCAGGGGGAGGGAGTACCAGCTCCAAGGTGATGACCTTGGTATGGGGAATAAGCCCCTTCTCCTGCATCTCGTCATTGAAGCTTTCCAGGACTTCCAGAAACTCCTGCTTGATCTTCTTTGGAAGTATCATAGTCCCCTTGCCCTTGTGCCTTTCCAGATATCCTTCACTGGTCAGTTCCCCTAGGGCTTGCCTGACTGTTGAGCGGGATATATCAAAATGGCTACAGAGTTCGGTCTCTGTTGGGATTGTTGTATAGGATTTTTCCTGGCGGATGAAGTCGAGCAGCAACTCCTTGAGCTGATAATACAGGGGAATAGGAACTGCTTTGTTGAGCTGTTTTTTCTGGAAAAATGGATTTATCATTGCATTACACCAATATACAGTATTTTTTTTGTAGGGTTGTGCTCGTATAACACAACAGAGGGCTTGAAACGACAACACTAGATGAATGGTCCGAATCTGTGACCCTCTCTTAATAATAGAGAGGGCCACAAGAGAAAAGACCAGCGTCACTTTACAAGCTCTACCGCTTCTTGTGTCAGTTTGGTAATTTCTGCAAATCTTCCTTCGTTGATAAGATCTGCACTTACCATCCAGGAACCACCACAGGCAATGACACTCTTAAGTGCAAGGTAAGAAAGGATATTCTTCTGGTTCACCCCACCGGTGGGCATAAACTCCACCTCATAGACACTGCCTAATGCCTTGAGCATTGCAACGCCTCCAGAAGCTTCAGCAGGGAAGAACTTTAGGACCTTCAAACCCTTTCGCAGTCCCATCTCCACTTGTGTTGGTGAGTTCACTCCGGGAATGACAGGAACATTCTGTCCGATACAGTAGTCCACCACCTCAGGGTTGAACCCGGGGGAGACAATAAATGAAGCGCCAGCTTCAACCGCCTTCTTAGCCTGTTCAACCGTCAAGATGGTCCCAGCTCCTACAAAGATATCCGGACGTTCCTTTTTTACAAGGGCTATGCACTCTGGTGCTACGCTAGTCCTGAAGGTAATCTCTGCAACAGGAAGTCCCCCTTTTGCAAGGGCATCCATCAGAGGAAGGGTGTCCTCCACACGCTCCAGTTTTACAACTGGAATAACCTTGGCTTTTTTGATGCTGTCATAAATTGATTTGTTCATGGCTTACTTGTCCTTTAGTATATTGAGTATGTTTGTAACCGCAGAGCTTGTCGCCCTTTGGATGCTCTCTTCGGTAAACCCACCAATGTGTGGGCTAAGGGTCACTCTCTCATGCAAGAGCAATCTGTTCAATGCAGGCGGCTCGCTGTCAAAAGCATCGAGGGCATAGTGCAGCACGACATCTTCTTCCAAAGCCTTGAACATGGCATCGCTATCCACAAGAGGGGAACGCGCTGTATTGATGATGATGACACCCTTCTTCACCTGTTCTAAAAACCGCTTGTCAACCAGTGGCTTGTCCTCAGGAGGGCAATGCAAGGAGATGATGTCTGACGAGGCTAGCAGAGTCTCTATGGGAACAAAGGTAAAGCCCTCAAGACCCTTGAGCACATCTGCTTGGTACAAGTCATACCCCACAACTTGCATCCCAATGCCAATGGCCATTCTAGCCAAGCGCTGGCCGATGTTTCCACAGCCTATGATGCCAAGGGTCTTATTCTGGATTTCCATCCCTTTGGAGCGCTTCCATCCACCATTCTTGATGCTGTTGGAGCCTTCTACCACAGCTCTCGCTGAACTGAGTGCCAAGGTAAGGGCGAGCTCTGCAACTCCCTGGGAGTTAGCGCCAGGAGTCCCCAGGACCTCGATCCCATGTTCCTTGGCGCTTATCAGGTCAACGTTATCAAGTCCAACCCCGTTGCGACTGATCACCTTGAGTAGCGGTGCACTATCCAACACTTTCTTGGAGACTTTCTCGACTCCAGCCAGGTACCCACTACACTCGCCTATCACACTGAGCAGTTCCTCTTCTGTGGGTTGCTTTCCCGGAAAAGGAAAGAGGAGCTCATAGCCCGCCTCAGTGAGGCGAGCGAGCTCCGGATGTCCACTCTTGGAGAGGGAGCGTGGAGTGATGAGAATTTTTTTTGTTTTCATACCAACTCTCTTATCATATCATTTGTTCCATTTAGGATTATCTATCACCTTATATCCATCCTTGTCCCTTACCACCAGGTTCCTGAACCCATTATCCTCAATGGTGCCATAGTCATGTCCGGCATCAGCGCGGAAAACAAAAAAGGTGACAAGCTTTTCAGTAGATGAGAGATTTATACTCCTATGAGCATAGCGCCCAGGCACATAAATTGCACTACCTGGTTTCATCTCCTGTATCTCCACATCCCCTTCAGGACTTTCCATCAACATAAGACCCGATCCCGCCAGACAGTAGTAGATTTCAGCCGTGTCCAAAATAGTGTGGAAGTGACCTTTAGTCATGAAAAACTCTTCCCCCACCAGACCGGGAAACAGCATACTGGTCCCATAGGCTAAGTTACCCTCAGCCTCCTCAACATGCAAGTCATAAAACTCATACATCAAAGGATTCTCCCCATCAATTAGCTTTTGGAGAGCTTTTTCATCATGATAGATACCCCCCATATTACTTGCACGTCTCTGTAGTGGCAAAGCTGTTTTTTTGGGTGCCAAGCCTGTTTTCAGGTCAAAATATACATTTGCAGATTTCATCTGTTACCTTCCTTATATTAGGTTCGTGTAGCCTGAGCTATCTCACTGAGACGATCGAACTCAGGACCACTGGTTGGGATATCGATATGGAGCACTTCAGCAATGACCCGTGTCCACCCGTGAATGAAATAGAGCCATCCATCAACTATGGTAAGCTCCTTCTCCTTCTGCTGATCCTTTGCCTGATCGAGGAAAAGCAAGTCGCCCCTATAATTGAACTCCCATACATACCCATGCTTGGGGAATACGACGTTATCAGTCAGGGGGGAACCTGGGGCATCCTTGCCGAGTCCTGTCGCATTGACGACAAGCGAGTGGTCTTTTAGTGTAGCCACTATCCTATCGTTATCTTCAGCTAGAGGACAGAGGTGATACTCAACTTCAAAGGGAATGGAGAGTGTGCTGTGGATCTTCTTCATCTCCTCCAGCCTGCCCTCGCTTCTGTTGGTCACTACCA
>CAYSIH010000198.1:0-3395 GCA_964431005.1 uncultured Sphaerochaeta sp.
GGTTCTTCGGTGTCCTGATCGAGCACTATGCAGGGGCCTTCCCCCCATGGCTGGCTCCCGAGCAGATCAAGGTGATCCCTGTCGGAGAGAACTTCTTCGACTATGCAAAGGAGCTCGAGAAACGTCTGCGTAAAGAAGGGTTCCGGGTCTCTGCAGACCTTGGGGACGACCGCATGAACGCCAAGATCCGCAACGCTCAGAACCTGAAGATCCCCTATATGGTAATTATAGGGGAGCGTGAAAGGGAGAACGACCAGGTCTCTGTTCGCTACAGAAGTGGCAAGCAGGAGAACGGGCTTACTACCGATGCCTTCATTGCATCAGTGAAAGCTGTGATTGCAAGCAAGGAACAGCTGTAAAGCGACAATGATCAGTAGCAAGAAGCCGGAGCGATCCGGCTTCTTGCCTTGGAGGGGGCGATGACACGAGAAAAAACGGTTCAAAGACTGGAAGAGATAGACCGAGAAGTGGTGATGCTTGAACATATGGGCTCGGTTCTCTCCTGGGACCAGGAGATGGGTATTTCAGAGAAGGGGCTAAAGGAGCGTTCGGCCCAGCTTGGCTGGCTCGCCTCCCAGGCACATGAAAAATCCTGTAGCCGTGAGGTTGGGGACCTGCTTGGCAGCCTTGGTGCCGATAGGGAGAATCCGGAGGGGGAGGGAAAGGATGCCTTTGAGAAGGCTCTTATCCGGCTTCGTTTCCGCTATTGGGACAAGCACAGGAGTATGCCTGCCTCCTTGGTCCGTGCCATCAGTGAAAAGACTTCCCAGTCTCATTCGAGTTGGGTCGAGGCAAGAAAGAAGGATGATTGGGCCCTGTTCAAGGGGGATCTGCAAGAGATTGTCTCTCTTGTGAGGGAGAAGGCTTCCTGCTGTAGACGCGAAGGCTCTAGTGGCTATGATGTCCTGCTTGATGATTTTGAACCGGGGATGAAAGGATCAGAGGTAGAGGCTTTGTTCTCCTCTATCAAGCCATCGTTGGTGTCCTTGGTGGAGACCTTTTCAGAGAGGCGTGTCGATGATGATTTCCTCCGATTTGACTATCCCATTGCACAGCAGGAGGCCTTCTCCAAAACCGTCCTGACCGATATGGGCTTTGATTTCAGTCGGGGAATGAGTGCTGTTTCAGTCCATCCGTTTACTTCAACCCTAGGAGGTGATGATATCCGCATCACCACGCGCTATAGTGACCCTAGTGTGCTGGATTCTTTTAGCTCTACTGTCCATGAGGGGGGACATGCCCTGTATGAGATGGGTATGAACACCGGAAGGCAGAAGGGGACCAGCGTTGCAAATGCCCCTTCCCTTGGCATGCATGAGTCCCAAAGCAGGCTTTGGGAGAACATGGTTGCAAAAAGCGAGGGGTTCTGGTCCCGTTACTACCCTTTGTTTTGTAGCTTCTTCCCTTCCCAGACAGAGGGGGTGAGCCTCACCAGATTCTTGCAGGCGGCAAACAAGGTGGAAAAATCCCTTATCAGAGTCAATGCTGATGAGGTGAGTTACTCTTTGCATATCATGCTCAGGTTTGAACTGGAGCAGGAGTTGTTGTTTGGCAACCTTTCTGTGGATGATCTTCCTGAGGCTTGGAATGCAAAGTCCAAGGCTCTGCTGGGCATCGTCCCTAAGACGTATGCCCAAGGGGTGTTACAGGATGTGCACTGGAGCACTGGGGATTTCGGATACTTTCCTACCTATGCCCTGGGCAACCTCTATGGCGCCCAGATCTGGCAGAAGGTACAAGAGGACCTGGATGTGGATTCCCTGTTGCATGAAGGTAAGCTTGTAACGCTGCATTCCTATCTGAATGAGCACATATATACGAAGGGAAGCCTCCTTTTACCTGGAGACTTGCTCACTGTGGTTACTGGAAAACCTCTTGACGCGAAGCTGTTCACCAGTTACCTTGAAGAGAAGTTCAGCCGCTTGTTCGGCTACTAGAGGAAGTCTATGAATACTCCGAATAAGCTCACTGTCTCTCGCCTAGTTATGGCACCGCTGTTTTTTATTGCTTTTAACCTACCTGTTTGGTTGGGCCCTGAATTGGGTAAGCTCTCTTCGATCCTGACCATAGTGTTGCTACTCTTCACGGAGATGAGTGACCTGCTTGATGGGATAATCGCAAGAAAATATGGCCAAGTCACCGACTTGGGCAAGGTTATGGATCCTTTTGCCGATACCTTCTCCCGATTAACCTACTTTGTCTGTCTTTCCTCCTATGGGATAATGCCGTCATGGACGTTTATCATCATCATGTGGCGCGAGTTCTTCATCCTTTTTATCAGGATGCTGATGATGGGCAAAGGAAAACCGGTTGCTGCAAATATCTGGGGTAAGATGAAGGCTGTGCTGTATGCCATAAGCGGAGCGGCGGGGGTACTCTATATCGCCTTGACCCGTTGGTTTGTGAGCGCATCCTGGCTTTCGCCTATTGCTACTGCCCTTACTGTCGTGTTCGCCTTGGCAGCCTTTGCCTCGGCTGCATCCCTACTTACCTACGTGAGGGCCATCATTCGTGATGGAAGTCTTTCCACATTGTCCCGGTAGAGATCAGTATGAGAGAATTATATACACTTACCGAGGATGAAGTCGCATCTCTTTCGTATGTGCTCACCGATGTGGATGATACGATCACAACAGATGGAAAGTTGCATCCTGAGGGCCTTGAGGCCCTTTGGAAGTTGCATGATTCGGGCCTGAAGGTTATCTGTGTTACCGGAGGGTCTGCAGGATGGGGTGATACTTATCTGAGGCAGTGGCCGGTTGAGGCGGTCCTCAGTGAAAGTGGAGCCGTCTGCCTTTATAGGGAAAAAGGGGTCATTCGGCACTACGTGCATCCATCCATCAAGAAAGTGGGGTACAAGCAGAGGGCCGAAGAGCTCATCAAAAAAGTCCTTTCCCTTGTGCCTGAAGCCAAGCTGTCCAGCGATCAGTTTGCACGTATCTATGATATAGCCTTCGATCATGGCAGTGAGCCCCCATTCCTGCAAGAGGAGAAGATAGCTAAGGTTGTAGATATCTGCAAAAGCCTAGGTGCCGGTACTGCAGTAAGTTCTATCCATGTGAATGCCTGGTTTGGTGAGTTTGATAAGAAGCGGGGTACTGAGGCGTTTTTTAAGGATGTGCTCGGTCTTGAAGGGGAGATATTACAACAAATCTGCTGTTATTGTGGAGATGCTCCTAATGACCAGGTAATGTTCTCCCATTTCCCTTTGAGCTTTGGGGTGGGAAACCTCCGAAAGCACAGTAAGAGCATGCAGAACCTACCAAAATTTATTGCCCGAAATGAGGGCGGTGCGGGGTTTTTCGAGATTGCAGAGGCACTGTTGCGCTGTAAGCGAAACAATTCTGCAATACTTTGAAAAGAACGCTTGACACTAAAGAGTCTATTTTGTTATG
>CAYSIH010000199.1:0-3380 GCA_964431005.1 uncultured Sphaerochaeta sp.
ATACTACAATTACCTACTGGCCACCAGAAATATGGAAGGGCTAATTTTCTTATTAACCCTCTTTTACGAGGTTATACAAAGTCTTCACATGTACCCCACTCGCGCCCTTAGGCAGATATCCTTTAGGTTTATCATTATAAGCTGTGCCGGCAATATCCAAGTGTACCCACGGAATGTCGTTTACAAATTCTTCTAAAAATAATCCTGCAGTTACGGTCCCAGCCTCTCTTCCTCCGGTGTTTTTCAGATCTGCGAAATCCCCTCGTATCAATTCCTTGTAACCAGGACCTGAAGGGAGTTGCCATACCGGCTCCCCTGCTACATCAGAACTTTCCTTTACAGCTGCCATCAAATCACTGTTATTCGTAACAGCTCCAGTATTGGTACTGCCTAAAGCTACAACGCAGGCACCTGTAAGAGTGGCCAAGTCAATAATTTTATCAGCTTTAACAACAGTAGCTGCATACCACAAGGCATCAGCCAAAGTTAATCTTCCTTCGGCATCTGTGTTTAAGATCTCTATCGTCTTCCCTGCCATAGAGCCTATAATATCACCAGGCTTATAGGCTTTCCCGGAGATTAGGTTCTCACAAGCTGCTACTATCCCAACTACATTTCTTTTTAGCTTTGATTTTGCAATAGCTTTCATCGCTCCAATTACTGTAGCAGAGCCTGCCATATCGGTGAACATAGTATCCATACTAGCAGTTGGCTTGATTGAATATCCGCCAGAATCATACGTTATCCCCTTCCCTACTAACGCAAGGGTTTCATCAGAGTCGGGGTTTCCCTTATAGCTCATAACAATGAACCTTGGCTCCTTATCAGACCCTTCTGCAACAGCTAAGAATGCATCCATCTTCAACTCTTTGATTTTTTTTCTATCAAATACGTCAACTGTAATTCCGAATTCCTCTAAGCTGTCTTTAGCCGATTGTGCGAGAACTTCTGGGTACATGCTAATAGCTCTTTCATTGACCAAATCCCTAGCTAAGAATATTCCTTCTATCAAGTTCTCTGTTTCTTGTATTACAGCGGTGATTTCTTCTTTTTCAGAATCGGGGACATCCAAATATACTTTTTTCAGACTCGGCGCAATCTTTTTTACCTTCAGATGCTTCTCAAAGGCATATTCTGATTGCAGTAGGCCTTCAGTTACAGCAGCGATAATTTTGCTGTAGGAAATCCCATCAAAGTTTGGAATTTTACATTCAACACTTTCGACCTTATGCTTCATTAGCTCTTTTCCTGCATCATGAAAGGCCACTCTCAAAGAGTTTACATGAAAGTCCTTCTCTTGGCCTAACCCCAAAAAGAGAATTCCTTTTCCCTCTAAGGAGAAATCAAAATAGAGTTCACCTGATTTACCCTTGAATAATTCCTTTTCCTTAAGATAGGAGTATAGTTTGTTTCCATGGCTTACACTATTTTCTCCCTCTCGTACCAATACGATCTCCACATCCCCACCAGTTCCAAATGTAAACTGCACAGCAACACCTCTTTTATTCTTTAAATTTTCAATCTAGACCCTTAAGATAGCCATAAATCATAAATTTTTCAAATAGGACGCTTGGTAATTATCAGGAGCAGACCTGCATAGCTCCTCTATGAGAGCCGCTCTTATGTAAAAGGTATCGGATCTTGTATGTTCCGTTAGCTTCTGACTTTCGCCTGTGCAGTATACTTGCTGAATCACCCTTTTTGCTAATTTAGTTAGAAGTGAACACTGTTCTATGGGGCAAGCTTCGCCCTTTTCAGTCTCTCTTTCAGACGTAACCCCTGCCAGGCCAACTGATCGTGTGCTAGTTGATAATGCGATCCTTCTACAATGGTAACCTCTACAACATTCTTTGCCTTTTTCAGTAGCTTCAAGCATTCATCATTCAAGTTTAACAAATGAAGTTTTTTGCCTTGTTGTCCATATTTTTCAGCTATGTAGTTAATGGCTTCTAGACCAGAGTGGTCGTGGACATCAGCTTTCTCAAAGTCGATTACAATATCGAGAGGGTCATTGGTAACATCAAAAAGATCTTTAAAGGACTGGACGGATCCGAAGAACAAAGCCCCTTCCAATGGATAGATTCGGGATCCAAATTGATCAGTAAACGGTTTAGCCTCTATATTCTTTCCCTTTTCCCAGGCAAAGACCAATGCAGAAAAGACAATTCCTAATGCCACGGCTATGGCTAGATTGGTCATGACGGTGACCACTGACACAAATACAATGATCAATGCATCTGATTTTGGGATACTTTTTATAACGCGAAAACTAGACCACTCGAACGTACTGATAACTACCATAAACATCACACCGACTATAGCTGCCAAAGGAATCTGTTCGATTAACGGAGCACCAAAAAGGATAAATCCTAGCAGAGCTAATGCAGCTGTTATACCCGAAGTTCTTCCCCTTCCACCTGCTCTGATATTGATCATACTCTGACCTATCATTGCACAACCTCCCATGCCACCGAAAAAGCCATTTACGATGTTGGCGATTCCTTGCGCGACACATTCCTGATTACCGAAGCCTCGTGTTTCAGTTAACTCATCCACCAAGGTCAAAGTCATCAGGGACTCAATAAGGCCGACTGAAGCTGCCAGTATGGAATATGGTAGGATAATCCTAAAGGTTTCCAGAGAAAGGGAGAAAAAAGGAACTGCAAAGCGAGGTAGGGATGCGGCAAGAGTCATCTTAGTTGGATCCTTGCCTTGCACAAAATCCAATACAGTCATCACTTGCACAATACCAAAATGATTAAGAATTAGACCTATCAAGCTGACCACTACCATAGCAGCCAAGGTAGCTGGTACCGCCTTGGTCATTTTAGGCATAAGAAAACTTATAGCCATGGTCACTAAGATCAAGATTCCCATAACAGCCCAGATCAATATCTTTTGCTGCATAGGTAGGCGATTGCTAAGTTCAAACATCTCGAACTGTGAACGGAATATGACGATTGCAAGTCCATTCACAAAGCCAAGCATAACTGGATGAGGAACCAGACGGATAAATTTTCCTAGTCTAAGCAAGCCAAATAATACTTGCAAGATTCCCATCAAAATTACAGCCGCAAAAAGATACCCCAGGGCAGATTCCATACCTCCCAGTGCAAGCCTTTCTCTGACTAAAGGTGCTAGGATTACTGCAACTGCTCCTGTTGCACCGGAGATCATACCAGGACGCCCACCGATCAATGAAGAGACTAGCCCCATCATAAACGCAGCGTAAAGGCCAATGATTGGATCGACTCCAAGGATAAAGGCAAAAGCTATGGCTTCAGGGACCAATGCGAGAGAAACAGTAAGCCCGGATAAAAAATCATTGTACTAAACCGCTACGCGGTGGCCCGGGCTCTATCCCTTCATCTGAGATGCTT
>CAYSIH010000200.1:0-3368 GCA_964431005.1 uncultured Sphaerochaeta sp.
CGCTTGGAGAACTCAGGGTGGGACGCATCCTTGAGGATCAGGTTCTCCTTGATGGAGAAGGAGGGCACGATCCCCTCTGTATTGCGTTCTTCAGGAATATAGCCCATGCCAGCTTCTATGATGTGGTGGGTACTCTTGTTTGCCAAGTCCTCCCCAAAGAAGAGGATCTCACCACTTTCCACTTTTCGTATGCCGTTGATGGCTTCTGCAAGCTCTCTCTGTCCGTTGCCGGAAACCCCTGCAAGCCCGACGATCTCGCCTGAGCGAATAGAAAGGTTGAGTTTGTTCAGGGCTAAGAACCCGCGGTCGCTCTTTACATCCAAATTCTTGATATTCAGGGCGATCTCTCCCTCACAGGAGGGTTCCTCGTTGAGGGGAAGCTCGACTTCATGACCGGTCATCAGTGCTGCAATGTCACTTGGTGAGTGGTCGGTGGTATTGCCTTGGAAGACAACCGCACCATGGCGCAAGATGGTGATGGTATTGGAAAGGTCCTTCACCTCCTGCAATTTGTGGCTTATGAATATGATGGAGAGTTCACTGGCCATCCGTTTGAGAAGGACAATGAGTTCATCGGTTTCCTGCGGAGTAAGGGCACTGGTAGGTTCGTCAAGAATAAGAAACTTAGCACCAAGGCAGAGTGTCTTCACCAGCTCGACACGCTGTTGCTCTCCTACCGAGAGCTGCCAGATATAGGCGTCAGGATCGACATGGAGTCCATATTTCTTTGATATTTCTTCGATACGCTCACGGACCATTGCTAGGTCCAGTTTGAAAAGCGACCATGCCTGCTTGTACCCCAAGGCTATGTTTTCCAGCACGGTCATGTTGGGGACCAGCATGTATTGCTGGTGTACCATACCCAAGCCAGCGGCAAAGGCATCATTGGGCGATCTGAACTTTACCTCTTCCCCGTTGATGATGATACGCCCTTCATCTGGTTGGTAGAGCCCCATGAGGATGTTCATCAGCGTGGTCTTGCCAGCACCATTTTCACCAACCAGGGCAAGGATCTCGCCTTCCCCTATGGAGAGGGAGATATCATCGCTTGCCAGCACCCCGGGAAAACGTTTGGTGATGTGTTCAACACGTAGGCTGGTTATTTTTTTTGTAGTGACTTCCATATGGGAATCCTCCAAAGGCCATCAAAAAAAAACTGAGCCATGCACGGCAAAGCAGTGCATGACCCATCTGCTACAGACTCTTACAGCTTGGAATAGTCAACACTGGTATAATTGATCGTATTGGGCTTTGCCTTGAAGGAAGCAATTGTTTCAGCAACCTTGGCCTTGATGGGGCCATCGGAAATCTTGTCGAGGGCAGGGTTGAATTCAAAGATGAATCCACCATTGTTGAAGTTCATGGGAAGGCCCATGCCACCGGTAATGCCAGCATCAAGCTTTTCTACCAGACCTACTACGACAGCTGCATAGTTGTAGGAAGAAGCGGCAATTACCTTGTAGCCTTCAGGGATGCCGATCTGTGCAATGTCCTGACCAACCCACCAGATATCCTTATCACGGTGGTCAGCTACAGCGCGAAGGGCACCTAGAGCCTGCTGGGAAGAACCTGAGAGCACGTCTGCACCAGCTTTGATCTGGGACTGGGCAACTTCACCGGCCTTGATGAAATCACTGAAGGAACCGGAGTGTGCGACCATGACTCTTGCCTTGGGATTTGCGGCCTTAACACCCAGGACGAATCCACGGTTGTAACGGGCAGCATCACCAGCATCAACAGGACCGACTATACCAACGATATTGGCTTTGGTTACCATACCGGCGATAATACCTGAGAGGTAGCCTGTCTCTTCACTTTCAGGCATGTAGGTAAAGACGTTCTTGGGCCCGATATCTGCGCTTGTTCCAAAAGCAAATGTTACCTGGGGGTACTCGTCTGCCATCTCAAGAATCAGGTTCTTGTACTGGGCACCGTGTGCAATGATAATGTCATATCCTTGCGATACATACTGACGGGCGGCGGATCCAGCATTGACTGGGAGCATTTTCTCACTATAGCTGTACTCAATGCGTCCTGGAAGCATTTCTTGTGCCTCTAGGATGCCATCGTGCATGGCCTGGCACCAGCCTTTGTCGTCGATGGTGTTTTCAATGATCAGAGCAATCTTCACCACGTTCGAATCTTTTTTTGCAGCGGGAGCAGCTTCTTGACTTCCTGCTGCAAATACAGCAGAACCGACGAGAACCAGACAGAGCATAATCGACAGGAATTTTTTCATAAAACATCTCCTCATTATTAACGGCCCACTTTGTGGGTCGATGTTTTACATAGTATAGAACCATAAAGTTTAGGCTGTCAAAGCAAATTAGCTAGAATTTGATACAAATGTATCTATTAGATTGCGTTATATATAATTTTCTAGTAATAATTTTGATGATTAAGATGCTTTATTGTTGCAATATTTTGGTATTTCAAAAATCAAAAAGGATTATGCATCAATAAAAAAAGACTATTTTCTATACAAGACTGCCTGGATGTATAGTTTTAGCCTGCATTGTTGCATGATTTGTTGCGATACGTGCGGCTTGTTGCAGAGAATGGCCTTCTAGGAGGGCTAGGGTAAGGGATGCACTGAGGGTATCCCCGCATCCGATGGAGTTGACCACCTCTGCCGGCTCTATTGGAATAGTGGTAGCGACATTGTCAAACAACAAAAGGTCATGCTTACCTCGAGAGATGACGCTTTTGCAGCCGTACTCGTCTTGTAGTGATGCCATCTTGATTTGCACCCTCGTTATCAGGGCGGTATTTTCCTCTTGTTCAGGAGCCTTCTCCCCAAAGAAGGTCTCTACAAATTCGCTGAAGTTCGGCTTGATCACGTCAGGGCGATAGGGCAGGCAGGAAAGGAGGTCGTCGCCTTTGATATCCAGAAGCACAAACTTGCCCGCCTCTTTTGCCTCTTTGACAAAGTCGCTGTAGAGGGCCTTGCTATAGCCTGGGGCACGGGTCCCGCAGATGATGAGCGCTTCTGCCCTGGGGATAGCTTTGCTGAAGAGGTCCCGTATGGCCTCTTCACACCCCTCGCTCACCGCCTCAGGATTCTGGACCAGTTCGGTGCAGACCCCGCCGCAGATGATGGTGGTGCAGGTGCGGATCTCGCTGGAGCTGTCGGTATGGATAATTTCCACTGCATCCTTGGCACAGAGGGTGAGCATCTCCTCTTTCCTAGGGCCTCCCAGGTGGGTAAGCAGAGCGGAAGCCTTGCCAAGCTGGCTCACAATCCTTGCGGTGTTCATCCCCTTGCCGGCGGTATGGAGATAGTGCTTTTTGCACCTGTTTACCTCTCCAACGGTGAAGGAGTCGAAGAGCATGGTGCTTTGGAAGGTCGGGTTGAGACAGACTGTTAG
>CAYSIH010000201.1:0-3354 GCA_964431005.1 uncultured Sphaerochaeta sp.
TACCTACCAGATTGTCGATTCGGTGACACGCTTGCTGAGCTTGTTGGCACCGACGACCATGATCAGGGCGATGACAGCCTCAAACAAGCCTACTGCTGTAGCCAGACCATAGTTGCGGTTGCCTATACCTACCCTATAGGCATAGGTGGCGATGACGTCAGCTGTTGCATAGGTTGTGGGCTTGTAGAGCAAGAGGATGGATTCATAGCCCACCTTGACCATCTTGCCGACCTGCAGGACAAACATCGTCACAACAGTGGGCATGATGGAGGGAACGGTGATGTGCACAATTCGCTTCCACTTACCCGCGCCATCGACAATGGCAGCCTCATAGAGCTGGGGGTCGATTCCCATCAGGGCAGCGATATAGACGATCGCATTGAAACCGGCATTCTGCCATAGGGTCATCCCTGTATAGATACCGCGGAAATACTCGGGCTGGACCATAAAGTACTTGGATTCAAAACCAAGCTTGTTCAGCAGGAGGTTGATGATTCCCGTTGAGGGGGAGAGGAAGTTGACAACAAGGCCGCACACCACGACAACTGAGATAAAGTGAGGCAGGAAGGTGGCTGTCTGCGTCAGGCGGCTTACAAACTTGTTCTTCATCTCCGTGATGGCAATGGCCAATATGATGGGTACAGGAAAGCAGATGAGTATCTGCCACAGCGAGATCATAAAGGTATTCTTCACGGTCCTGAAAAAATCAGGGCCACTGATGAATTCGGTGAAGTTGGCAAGCCCTACAAAGGTACTGCCCTTCATACCCTTGAATACATTGTAGTCATAAAAAGCCATTCTCAGGCCATACATCGGCTTGTAGCTGAACATCAGAAACCATATGATGCCTGGGATCAACAGCAGGTAGAGATCCCAGTCCCTGACCATAGTCCTTTTGATGCGATAACCCATAGTAGCTCTGGATAGATCAATTTCCTTGTGTGCTTTTCCTTTCATAACAACTCCTCACAAACGTCCCTCATGTATTGATTTTAGTATCCTATGTCAAAATTGTTCTGTATATATCCATTTTTCTTCATAGATTGCTAAAATTACAGATACTCTCTCAAATTTATTATCTACAAAAATCCCTTTATCTTCAAAATTCCTGATATGTGGCCCTATCAGGGGCAGCTTGCATACAGAAGGATGGGGTTCTCCAGAATTCCCTCTCCACCTGTCCCATTTACCTCCATTTTTCAGGGTATAGCCGACCCTCGCTCTGATTCGTCTTTTTTTGTAACCAAAACTCGTATATACTCATGAGTATGAGCCATGAGTTTAAAGCACGAGGAACCTACCACACAAAACTGCGCCAGACCTTCACGGTCATAGCGGTTTGCATCATCCTCATGTTGGGGGTCTTCTTTTCCTTTGTGATGATACAGACGAACAACGTCACCTACCGCTCGGCCCTGAGGACCACACTGCAGGCAAAAAGCGATGCAGCCCGTGCTGCAATGGGAATTATAGAAAGCACCTTCAACACCATCCACACAGGTGAGCATGTGCGCCAATGGATAGGCTCTGGTACCGATGAAGAGTATTTCTACTATGCAAGAAAACTGTATGAGGACCTGGGCAGGGCAACGACCAATTTGAGCGGCCTTGAGTATGACATCTTCATCACCAGTGATGATGAGCAATCCTTTGTCATAACAGTGGACGGAACGATGCGCAAAAGTGACTTCTTCAGCGTGGCAGGGTCATCCATACCCCTCCCCCTGTGGAACGATTTTTTGCAGTCACCCCAGCAGGAGATGCTCCTTCCCCTGTATAAAGGGGCTACCTTGCAGGCACTCTACCTTCTGAAAAAGTTCCCCTTTGAGGAGAGGACCCTCTGTTACCTGATCCATATCCCCATGCAAACCCTGCTTGGAGGAACTGATTTCGCCTTCGTCTATGGCAAGGATCTTCTCTTTCCCCAGCAACAAGGGGAGGATTGCAAGCTCACCCAATCCTTTTTGCTCGCCCAGACCACCACGGGAAGCCTCTCCGAACATGCCTACAAGGGAAGGCCCATCTTTGTACTGCACCCCTCTGCCCAACCCTGGTTCATCGCCTTGGAGTACAAAGGGGCGCCCATCAGAGCATTGCATGCCATCCTGGTCTACTTCCTGCCCTTGATGGCCATCTCCGTTGCCCTGTTGCTACTCTCCCTGCATCTGGCCTCCAGGCTCTACTTTCCCATCAGGCAGACACTCATCAAGCTACCCAACCTGCACAAGGAGGGCACCCCCATCGATGAGTTCAAGCTGCTTGAGGAGAACCTCAACACACTACAGCAGTTGAACCAGAAACTGGAGCAGGCTATAGAGGAGACCAACAACCTTACGGTGCAACGCTACTACCGCGACCTCATCTTCGGTGTCCCTACAGCCAAAGCGTGCCCCTTACAACCAAAACAGATGCATGCAAAGTATCTGGTCGCCCTGGTTGAGATGCACCCCATCAACGAAGACTTTGAAAAGAACGACTGGTTCCTACAGCTGCAGAAGAACCATATCCATCTCCATATCCAAAGCCTGCAGACAGAGGCTCGGCTCTACTACGTCAACGTCTCCTACAGCTCCTTTGCCATCATCTTGCAGGCAGACAGCCTAAAGGAGGCAAAGGACCTTCTCGGCGGCCTCTCATCACTGAAGGACCTTGCCGTCCATCTGACTATCTTCCTC
Organism: uncultured Sphaerochaeta sp.; assembly: GCA_964431005.1. Taxonomy (GTDB): domain Bacteria; phylum Spirochaetota; class Spirochaetia; order Sphaerochaetales; family Sphaerochaetaceae; genus Sphaerochaeta. The sequence goes on from CAYSIH010000201.1 coordinate 2,676, forward strand.
AGTGAATGCAGGGCAGGCATCTCCTCCATCGCCCTCTCCTACAAGGAGACACTGTGCATCGCAGAGTACAAGTATGCCACCACTGAGGGGTTGTTCATCACCTCATCAGACATCCCAAAAGAGAAGGGAGACAGCTTTTACTATCCGCTAGCCCTGGAGAACAAGCTTGTACAGGCCCTGGTAGCAGGGCAGCAGCAGGCCCTTGCGATCTTCGATGCCATCATAGTGGAGAATTTTGAAGATGGAGCCATCTCCAACGAAGCCCACAGGAACCTGATGTACTCACTCATCGGAACGCTGCTTCGCGTCATGCAGGAGCTGAAGATCACCTCAATGGAGCTGTTGGGCAAGAATTTCGACTTTCCCTGGCTATACGAAAACTGGGCGAGTGAAAAGATGGTGGAGCGCCTGCGCAAGAACTTTACCGCCATCTCAGAGGCCATACACGATCGCAAGAAATCTTCTGACGATATCCTACTGAAGACCATGCAGGAGTACATATTCGCCAACTTTGACGACGACATCATGCTCAATGACATAGCTGACCACTGCAACATATCGGCAAAGTACTGCAGCACCCTGTTCAAGAAGCTCAGCAATGAGAACTTCAAGACTTTCCTCAATGAGTATAGGATTGAACAGGCATGCCTCATGATCAAGGGCAATCCCCTGATCAAGG
>CAYSIH010000202.1:0-3349 GCA_964431005.1 uncultured Sphaerochaeta sp.
ATCGCCGCTGTATTAATAGAAACAACCGTCTCGATCGTTTGGTCAAGCTCAATGCTCCTGACATCATTATTCGTAATGAGAAGAGGATGCTGCAGGAAGCTGTGGATGCCCTATTTGACAACTCCAAGCGCAAGCGAATGGTCAAGGGTGCTTCTAACAGGCCTTTGAAGAGCCTCTCTGATATGCTCAAGGGTAAACAGGGTCGTTTCCGGCAGAACTTGCTCGGTAAGCGTGTCGACTATTCCGGTCGTTCAGTTATTGTTGTAGGACCCGAATTGAGGATGCACCAGTGTGGTCTGCCCTCGAAGATGGCCCTTGAACTCTACAAGCCCTTTATCATGAAGAAGCTGGTCCAAGATGGTGTAGTCTACAACATCAAGAAGGCAAAGAGCCTTGTTGAGGAAGAGACTGATGCAGTCTGGTCCATTCTCGATGAAGTGGTTAGGGAGCACCCTGTGCTTCTTAACCGTGCACCCACGCTACACCGTCTCGGTATTCAGGCCTTTGATCCTGTGCTGGTAGATGGTAAGGCCATTAAATTGCATCCCCTCGTATGTCACGCCTACAATGCTGACTTTGACGGGGACCAGATGGCTGTGCACGTACCTTTGACTCATGCTGCCCAGCTTGAGTGTTGGACACTGATGCTTTCGGTGAACAACCTGCTTGACCCTGCCAACGGTAAGCCAATCGTCTATCCTTCACAGGATATGGTGCTTGGTATCAACTACCTTACGCGGGAGATGCCTGGGGCCAAGGGTGAAGGAAACTTTTATGACTCCCTCGGAGAGATAGAGATGGCTATCGATATTGATGCCCTCTCCCATAATGCCCGCATACGATTCCGATTTTCCGATGGTACGAAGATTGAGACCACCGCAGGTCGGGTCCTGTTCAATGCCGTCCTTCCCAAGGGTGTTCCTTACCAGAACATGTGTCTTGGGGATAAGGAGCTGAAGGCCTTGATAGGGGATACCCTAAAGGTCAAGTCAAACTCTCTCGCAGTTGAGATGCTCGACTCCATCAAGGATATAGGATTCAAGTATGCCACTATCTTTGGTGCAACCATTGGGCTTTCTGATATGATCATCCCAGCCTCAAAAGGCGAGATGGTCACTAAGGCTAATAGCGAGCAGCAGAGGATCCTTGATCAGTATCGGCAGGGACATATTACTCAAGAAGAGCGCTACAACAGGGTCATTGAGGTCTGGACACAGACCAATGACCATCTTACCGATGCTCTGATGGGTGAGCTTCGCCTCAGTCAGGATGGATTTAACCCACTCTTCCTCATGGCCGATAGTGGTGCTCGAGGATCGAAGACCCAGATTCGTCAGCTCGGTGGTATGCGTGGTCTTATGGCAAAGCCCTCCGGGGACGTCATTGAGTTCCCCATCAAGTCGAACTTTAAGGAAGGCCTCTCTATCATTGAGTTCTTCATTTCGACCAACGGTGCTCGTAAGGGTCTCTCTGATACTGCCTTGAAAACTGCTGAGGCCGGGTACCTTACCCGCCGTCTGGTTGATATCAGCCAGGATGTGGTTGTAAATGAGGATGACTGCCATACCATCAACGGTATCTGGCGTTCCGCCATTAAGGATGGTGATGAGATTGTCGAAGGGCTTGCAGAACGTATCGTCGGACGCTGCCCTGTCGAGGATATCCTCCATCCGTTTACTCGTGAAGTTCTTGCTGAAACCAATGTCGAGATTGACGAGAAAGTTGCTCAGTCTATAGAAGACTCCGGGCTGGAAAGTGTACTGCTTAGGACTGTGCTTACCTGTGAGGCGAAGCATGGTGTCTGTCGCAAGTGTTACGGACGTAACCTTGCAACCAACCGCAGTGTGGTCATTGGTGAAGCTGTAGGTATTATTGCAGCCCAATCCATCGGACAACCTGGAACTCAGCTGACAATGAGAACCTTCCACGTCGGAGGGACTGCATCTACCAGTTCTGAGGAAACCAAGCTGGTCTTTAACTATCCTGTTGTCATCGGTGCCATCACTGGTACTCGTGTCGTGCGTGCCTCTGACTCGGTTATGGTGTTCACCCGTAAGGGACACATCGAATATTTCCGTGTCAACGCTGAGATACACCGCGATGAGTATGATGAGCTTTTGGTAGAGGATGGTTCTATCGTAGGAAAGGGAACCCCTATCTTCAAGAAGAAGGGTAAGACTATCCTTTCCCGTGAAAACGGTTCGGTTATGTTTATCGGCAAGCACCTCTATCTTGTGGGACACTCCACCAGTCAGGTTGTAAAGACAGGTTCTGAGCTGTTAGTCAAATCCGGACAGTATGTAGAAGCAGATACCCCTTGGGTTACTTTTGACCCCTTCAGCGAGCCTGTTCTTGCAGAAGAGGGAGGTTTTACTTCCTTTATTGACATCAAACTGGGTACTACCTTGCATGAAGAGGTCAATGAGGAGACCGGTAATATCGAGAAGAAGATCACCGAGCATAGTTTGGAGTCCCTACAGCCCCGCATTGAAATTACCAGTGAGGAGCGTGGAAAGGGTGATGTGCTTGCTGTCTATCTCTTACCCGGAGGCTCATACCTTCAGGTAGCTGATAATGTGAAGGTCGAAAAGGGACATATCCTGGCTAAGTTGCTTAAAGAAGGAACGAAGACTAAGGATATCACCGGTGGTCTTCCCCGTGTCGGAGAGCTCTTTGAAGCTCGCAGACCCAAAAACGGTGCCTTCTTGGCACAGGTTTCCGGTCTGGTCAGCTTCGGACCCATTGTCAAAAGCAAACGCACTATCTTGGTAACTGATCCGTACGGTCATGAGTACAAGCACATGGTTCCCATGGGCAAGAATCTCTTGGTGCGTGATGGTGACTCGGTAGAAGCGGCTGAGCCCTTGTGTGATGGTTCCATTGACCCGCACGATGTGCTGGACATCTTGGGTGAGAATGAACTTCAGTCCTTTTTGGTCGATGAGGTTCAGGAGGTCTACAGGATGCAGGGGGTGCAGATCAACGATAAGCACCTTGGTGTCATTGTACGGCAGATGCTCCGCAAGATTGAGGTTGTCCATGTGGGCGACACCAACCTTATCCACGGTCAACAGGTAGACAAGTATCGTTTTTATGAAGAGAATGAACGGGTCACCAGTGAAGGTGGAGAGCCTGCAGTTGCACGTCCTCTGCTTCTTGGAATCACTCGGGCATCGCTGAGCATTGACTCCTTCATCTCTGCAGCTTCCTTCCAGGAAACTACAAAGGTATTGACAAATGCAGCTATAGCGGGTAGTAAAGATGAGTTGCGTGGTTTGAAAGAAAACGTTATAATCGGACACCTGATTCCAGCTGGTACCGGTATGAAGAAGTACCGTGACATAAAGCT
>CAYSIH010000203.1:0-3301 GCA_964431005.1 uncultured Sphaerochaeta sp.
CGGCTACAATTCATGACTCACCCAGGACCGATACTTTGGAGTATGTCCAGTTCGGTGCTCGAGGGAGAACCAGCATAGGAAGCGTTGATTTAGGCCTGCTCTATTATAAGGGACACATGGCGCAACAAGGATTCAAACCAGAAGCAGCCGCTCCTCCGACATATATAGATACTGTATACACCCCCTACCAACTCTTCGGAGCCGAAGCCACCTATATACTTGGCCAGTTCACCTTCATGGCAGAGGGTGGCTATATGCTGAGTAAGGATACAGCGGGTACGGATGCGACCCTCTACAACAGCAAGTGGGTCTACCTTGGCGGGGTGAGCTACCTTGATCCTACAAGCCAGCTGTATCTAGCCCTTATGTACAATGGACATTTTGTTGAACATTATGATGCTGTAAAAACAAATGCTGCTATTGCGCCATATTATTTAGATGTGGACGCAAAACAGGCCTTCAATAACAAAGCCTACGGCAACACCCTTACTCTGGGAATGGAGATGCCCCTCTTCCGTGAGCGGGTGAATGTGCGCCTTGGTGCAACCTACCAGATCGAGTCAGAAGGCTTTGCCCTGTTGCCCTCAGTTAGCTGGCAGGTAAGTGATGATCTTCGTCTTGAGTGTAAGGCTGTTGTCTACGGAGGGACCAAGGGAGGCGTTTTCGAGGCGTGGAAGGATAATGATTATATGACGATTGGCATAACTCACTACTTCTAACGCCTATTCTAGAAAGGACGAGTGTGGTAGAATCCTCCTCAGGGGGATCAGATAGTGTTCATCATTGGAGACATTCTGCTTTTTCTTACTACCGCACTCGTATTTTCCATTACGTGCCTCTGTGTTCTTCTGCACGTTCGTGCAAAAGATAGCTATACCAATGGGTTTTTAGCTATTCTGGTGCCTCTGTGTTTTCAGATGTTCCTGACCATGCTCTATGCCTACATACCCCGTGTCTATCCTCCGGAAATGCTTACCGGTCCCATCTACCAATATTTCAGCCTTGCAGCGGCCTTGGTATCGATTTTCCTCACCACGTTGATGCTCTTTACCATGAGCCGATACCTTATAGCGCTCCTCCCTGCAGAGGAGAAGGATAAGAGCTTGGGAAAGACCATCCTAGGCTTTTTGATCCTTGCTTTCCTCATTCTCAGTTTGTTGATCATCATAGGGAAAAGTGATGGGGACTGGGTCTATGCAATGGACCTCACCTTCTCCTACCACCTTTTCAGCGGCAGTGTGTTTATGGTCATTCATGGCTTTATCTCGCTTATCTATCGAAAAAAGGCACAGGGATGGGAGCAAGAGAGGCTGCTTACCGGCATAAGCGCAACCTTCATCCCCCTGTTGGTGCTTTTCCCCCTTGATTTGATCTTCTTCTGGAACCATGCCTTCAAGTTCACCTATCTCAGCTTTTCAGCCTTTGCCATGTATCTCTACTACTTTATCAGCAGAAGGTACTTTCTTACCTATGAAGCAATCAATGAGAACTCAGTCTCACTACAGACCGAGTTCCTTGAAGAGCATGATGTATCAAACAGGGAGCAGGAGATCATAGCACTGCTGATAAAAGGGTTGAGCAACCGTGAGATTGCAGAGAAGCTTTTTATCTCCCCGAACACAGTAAAGACCCATATCAAGAATATCTATGCAAAACTTGGGGTATCCAACAGGGTGTTGCTCTTCTCCCTGCTACAGAAAAAATCAAAGCCCTAATTCTGAGCTCTGCTTACACTCCTGACAGATACCGGTGAGATAAAAAGTGTGGTCATGTATCGTGAATCCATGCTCCGTTTCAAATTTATGCATCTGTTCGGTATAAAAACATCCCCCCAGATCAATGAACCGATGACACTGTTCACAATGAAACCAGTGATGGTGCCCCTTACCCGACTTGGCAGAGTAGTAGCGCTCGGTCCCATGCTCGCTGCAGTGTAGGACAAATGAGGTTGCCAGACTGTTCTTCTCCAGATAATGCAGATTCCTATAGACCGTAGCAGGATCACAAAAATCACTGAGCTGTTTTGCCAGTTCGGTGACGGATGTGGGTTCAGTGGTATTTTCCAAAGCCTTGAGTATCGCTTTCCTAGCCTTTGTCATGATGCAGGGTCCTCCTTCTGCTGTACGTTACCAACATCCTTGTAACGGCTGTTCCGAGAAAGATTCCTCCTGCAATGACGACGACCATCGCCCCGACAGGTACGTCAAGCATCCACCCCGCAGCAAGCCCTCCAAAGGAAAACAGTGCTGAAAACAGCGTTCCCAGGGCCATCATGGAAGCTAGATTCTTAGCCCAATACCCTGCTGTCCCTGCAGGGAGGGTCAACATTGCAATGACCATCACAATACCTACAAATGTCTGTAACAAGACTACAGCAACAGCTGTGATAGTGAGCATCAGAAGGAATACCCTCTGGGTAGGAATACCCCGCACTTGGGCAAACTCCTCATCAAAGGAGGTCGCTTCGATCTGGGGATAGAAGCGCCAGGCAAGAAGGATTACCACCACGTCAAGAATAGCGAGCAGGACCAAGTCTTTTGTTGAGATAAGCAGGATGTTTCCAAACAGGTAGGAGGAAGGGTCCGTATAGCCGGGAGTCTTTGCCATGAAGAGGACACCTATGCTCATTCCAATGGCCCATATGGCCTGTATGACCGTATCTTCACGTTGCTTCGCTTTCAGCGATACCACCCCGATGATGGCCGCTGCTATTATAGCAAAGACAATGGCCCCCATCATGGGTGTGATACCGGCCACTTTTCCTGTTGCCGATAGATAGAGGGCGATACCAATGCCTCCCAATACAGCATGGGAGATTGCCCCAGCAAGGCCAGCTATCCGCTTGACAGTAACCACTGCCCCTATCACCCCAAAGAGGATGGAAGACAAAAGACCGGCAAATAGGGCATTGCGGACAAAGGGAAAGGCAGGGTTCATAAGAGCAGAGAAGAAACCTAGGAGATTATCCATTGTTTACTCCTCCATTAAAGTGACAGTAATCAGCAGGGAGTTCAACATCATGCAGGACCCGCAAAGACTCCACCCCATACAGATCTGAGGGGACAGGCTCCAAGGTGTGCTGGACAACAGTACGCCCCTTCTGCCCCGGCTTTTGGGCACCAATGCAGAAGACGCGATCAGTAAGGGAGGAGACTGTACTCATGTCGTGGGTAACGATGAGAATGGTTGTCTTGCCTTTGAAAAGGCGTAAGGTATCGAAAAGCCGCTTTTCGCTCTCTGCATCCATGTTCGCTGTGGGTTCATCCAGGATGAGCATCTTCGGGCCGGCAACAAGGGCACG